>NZ_JAJNIU010000001.1:0-205688 GCF_022386355.1 Mammaliicoccus sp. L-M44
GGCAATGTGGCTAGTAAAAGAGCCACAAATAGCCTAGATTAAACGTAGTTTAATCATGATTTTAGTGGAAATTATTAATCTATACAAAAAACAAACTGAACTTATAAATTTAAGTTCAGTTTGTCCACAGTCTGAGGAGATGCGTTCGCATCTCCTTTTTGTTATGTTACATTTCTCTAAACAATCCAACAACTTTACCTAATACTGTAACGTTATCTAAATAAATAGGTTCCATTGTACTGTTCTCTGGTTGAAGTCTATAACGCGTTTCTTCTTTGTAAAAACGTTTAACTGTAGCTTCATCATCTTCTGTCATTGCAACTATGATATCACCATTCTCAGCGATTGATTGACTACGTACGATTACTTTATCGCCGTCTAGTATACCAGCTTCGATCATGCTATCACCGACAACATCTAATATAAAGATATTGCTATTATGTGTTGATGTGAAATGTGCTGGTAATGGGAAGTATTCCTCTACATTCTCTACAGCTGTAATAGGTATACCTGCTGTAACTTTACCGATAACTGGAACGTGAATGGTGTTCTCTTGGTTAATGTTCTCTCCAACTGTTTCTGTAATTTCTATTGCTCGTGGTTTAGTTGGATCACGTTTAATATAGCCCTTTTCTTCTAGTCTTGATAAATGACCATGTACTGTAGAGCTTGACGCTAAGCCGACTGCTAAACCAATTTCACGTACGCTAGGCGGATAGCCTTTCGTTTGTACTATATGTTTGATGAATTGATATATTTCAGATTGACGTTTAGTTAATTCTTTCATAGTCGCACGCTCCCAATTAATTATTTAAATTTATTATAGCACATACGTTTCCTTTGAACAAACATTTGTTCGTATTTTTATTGACTACGAACAGTTGTTCTGTTATTATGATAATACAAACAAACGTTCTAGGAGGAATTGAGTATGACAATTACAATTAAGAAGACAGTATTAGTGTATATCGCAGTATTCTTAATGACTCTATTAATTGGATATTTATATTTAGCTCAGTCTAATGATCTTTATAATACAGAACAAACGTACGAAATGACCGATCATCAAATTAAACAACAAAGTGATAATCAACATAACCATATATCTGATTCCAATACATTAGTAGGGTCAATAGATTGAATTTAAACACGAGTAAATCCATTTGGATTTACTCGTGTTTTTTGGTATCTTTTATGTATAAAGAAAGTGGGGATATTATGCTAGATAAAGCAAAAATAGAAAGAATCAATGAATTAGCGAACAAAAAGAAATCTGAAGGTTTAACAGATAGTGAAGCTAAAGAACAAACAAAATTACGTGCTGAGTATTTACAAGCTTTCCGCGGTAATTTTAAAAATACAATAGAGAACACTAAAATCATAGATCCAGAAGGTAATGATGTAACACCTGATAAGGTAAAAGAAATTCAAAAAAATAATAATATAAGAAAGTAAGTATAAATTAAGTAATAATAATTAATTTTTGAAAAAATTTCATGTATAATGAAAAGGGATTACAAGAATAAAGGAGACTACATTTATGTTTAACGAAAAAGATCAACTTGCAGTAGATTCAATCCGTGCTTTAAGTATAGATGCTATTGAAGCAGCTAACTCAGGACATCCTGGTTTACCAATGGGTGCTGCACCTATGGCATATGCATTATGGACTAAGCATTTAAATTTCAATCCACAATCTAAGAACTATTTTAATAGAGACCGTTTTGTTTTATCTGCTGGTCATGGTTCTGCATTACTATATAGTTTATTACACGTTTCAGGTAGTTTAGAACTTGAAGAAGTGAAGAACTTCAGACAATGGGATTCTAAAACACCTGGACATCCAGAATTTAGACATACTGATGGTGTAGAAGTTACAACAGGACCTTTAGGACAAGGTTTTGCTATGAGTGTTGGTATGGCAATGGCTGAAAAACACTTAGCAGGTAAATTTAATAAAGATAAATACGATGTAGTAGATCATTACACATATGTTTTAGCAAGTGATGGTGACTTAATGGAAGGTATTTCTCATGAAGCAGCTTCATTAGCAGGTCACTTAAACCTTGATAAATTAATCACTTTATATGATTCTAATGATATTTCATTAGATGGTGAATTGAATAAAGCATTCTCTGAAAATGTTAAAGAAAGATTCACATCATATGGTTGGAGCTATATCTTAGTTGAAGACGGTAATGACTTAGAAGCTATTGATAAAGCGATTACTGAAGCTAAAACATTAGAAGGTCCAACATTAATCGAAGTTAAAACAGTTATCGGTTATGGTGCGCCTAATAAAGCGGGTACTAATGGCGTGCATGGTGCTCCATTAGGTGAAGAAGAACGTGAATTAGCATTAAAAGCATACGGTTTAGATCCTTCTAAACGCTTTAATGTACCTCAAGAAGTATATGACATCTTCAGTGAAACAATGCTTAAACGTGCAAATGAAGACGAAGCAGCTTGGGAAAAATTAGTTGAAGCATATACAAATGAATATCCTGAATTAGGACAAGCATTTAAACAAGCTATTTCTAATGAATTACCAGTTGATTATGATAAAGAATTACCAGTTTATGAAGCTGGAAATAGCAGTGCAACACGTGCGGATTCAGGTGAAGTGATTCAAGCATTAAGTAAATCAGTACCAGCATTCTTTGGTGGTTCAGCTGACTTAGCATCTTCAAACAAATCAAATGTTAAAGGTGAAGCTGACTTTAGTAGCGAAACTCCAGAAGGACGCAATGTTTGGTTTGGTGTTCGTGAATTCGGTATGGCTGCTGCAGTTAACGGTATGGCAGTTCACGGTGGTGTTAAACCTTATGGTGCAACATTCTTCGTATTCAGTGACTACTTGAAACCAGCTGTTAGACTTTCAGCAATTATGGGTGTACCTTCAACATTTGTATTCACACATGATTCAATTGCTGTCGGTGAAGATGGTCCAACACATGAACCAGTTGAACAATTAGCTGGATTAAGAGCGATTCCTAACTTAAATGTGATCCGTCCTGCAGATGGTAATGAAACAAGAGTAGCATGGAAAGTAGCTTTAGAATCTGAAACAACACCAACAGCTTTAGTGTTAACAAGACAAAACTTAACAGCTTTAGATGTTGAAGAATCAGTATTAGAAGAAGGCGTTCGTAAAGGCGGATATGTTGTATATCGTTCTGAAATCGAACCTGAATACTTATTAATCGCATCTGGTTCTGAAGTTTCATTAGCTGTAGATGCAGCTAAAGATATCGAAGCACAAGGTAAAGGTGTACAAGTTGTATCATTACCTAACTGGCATGCATTTGATCAACAAGATGCTGAATATAAAGCATCAGTATTACCAGCATCAATCACTAAACGTGTAGCAATCGAAATGGCATCTTCTCTAGGTTGGCATAAATATGTTGGCCTTGAAGGTAAAGTCATTACAATTGATACATTCGGTGCAAGTGCGCCTGGTGACTTAGTAGTTGAAAAATACGGATTTACAAAAGAAAATGTATTAAACCAAGTATTAAGCTTCTAAAGAATGTTAAAAAAGCCTCATCCAAGAAACTTGGCTGAGGCTTTTTCATTTTAAACATTAAGTTTCATCTTGATAAAATGTAATGAATTTAGTAAACTTTTATAGGATACAGAAAGTGGGTGAAATAATGGCAACGTGGTTAGCAATATTATTAATCGTCGTGGCATTAATCGGTGGGCTTGCACTTGGATTCTTCCTTGCACGTAAATATATGATGGATTATTTGAAAAAGAATCCACCAATTAACGAAGAAATGTTACGTATGATGATGATGCAAATGGGTCAAAAACCATCTCAAAAGAAAATTAATCAAATGATGACAATGATGAATAAGAATATGGATCAAAAAATTAAATAATCTTATATTAATCATAAGTAAAAATAAAACGTATAACCGTGATATTTTTAAACGAGTCTCAGACGTACACAACAGTCTAAGGCTCGTTTCTTATTTTGTTTAAGTTTTCACTTATTGTTCAAATAAAGGTGTTTTAACTTAATTGTTATTTGATAAAATAGAATATGAGTGAGAGGGGGATCATTGTGGAAATCACAGTATTTGTAGCTTTTGGTGCAGGCATATTAAGTTTCGTATCTCCTTGCGTATTACCCATTTATCCAGCTTTTATTTCTTATATAACAGGCATGAGTTATGACGACATCAAAACTAAAGGACTTAGTCGTAATGCAATCTTACATACGATTATCTTTTTGCTTGGTTTTAGTGTTATATATATGATACTTGGAATGGGTATAGGATATATTTCTGGTATGTTGATTAATTACCAAACGTTAATCAGGCAATTAGGTGCCATTATTATTATTGTATTTGGTCTCATTATATTAGGTGTATTTCAACCACAATTTCTAATGAAAGACCGTAAAATAAATTTCAAGACGAAACCCACAGGTTATATAGGTACTTTTCTTATAGGTATGGCATTTGCTGCAGGATGGACACCTTGTAATGGTCCGATTATTGCAGCGATCGGTACGTTAGCTGCTACTAATTCATCACAAGCATTACTGTATATGTTGTTATATGTATTAGGATTCAGCATTCCATTTTTCGTACTAACATTCTTTATAACTAAATTACAAATTATTAAAAAGTACAATGTTGCTATCATGAAGTTTGGTGGTATAATTATGATAATTATGGGAATATTACTGTTCTTTGATTTATTAACAGAGATCACGATATTCTTCCAATCATTAGGTTTAAATTAAATATTATTGATATTTCGTACTTATAAGGGGTTTTAGATATGTATTTCCTTTTTTCATTTGTAATAGCAGCTTTAATGGGATTGGCAGTTATTGTTGTTAGAATGAAAGCACAAAATTATCCAACGAATGCTAAAAAGATCGTATTACCGCCGTTTTTTATGGCTACAGGTGCATTAATGTATGTTGTACCGTACTTTAGATTAAATGGCAGTGAAATTATAGAAGCAATTTTAGTTGGTTTGTTCTTTTCTCTATTTCTTATCTTTACTTCTAACTTTGAAGTTAAAGGATCAGAAATTTATATGAAACGTTCTAAATTATTTCCGGTTATTTTAATATCGTTATTAATCATTAGATCAGTCGGTAAATTTTTCTTAAGTGATTCAATCGATCCAGGTCAATTAGCAGGTATGTTTTTCTTACTCGCATTTAGTATGATTGTACCTTGGAGAATAGCCATGTATGTAAAATATAAAAAATTAAAAGACCGTATGCCAATTGTAAATTAAAAAAACAACGCACATCTCAATTATTGAGTGTGCGTTGTTTTTGCATTTGAAATTTCTTCTCTATGATCAAAGATAGAAAATTTATTCTTCTCATCATCAGCTAATTCGAACAATTTTAAATATGGTGTATAATCTATATTAAGTTCGGTTAGCTTTTTCTTCATGAATTTGTGATCTCTTTTTGGTGTTGCTACGATATATCCTCTCATGATATGGTCAAGTTCGATTGTTGTGGCATGTTCTTCTAATGCAATTTTAGAGACACGACCACCTATCTTTTCTTTCGCAACATCCCTAAATAATTCTGGAACAGGTGAAACGAGTTCGTTTAATAAACTACGTGCTTCATCATTCCATAATGGTAAAGCTTTATTAATGTAGTAGTCTTGCCAATCAAGTTCACTCATACCATTATCTTTAGGCATACGTTTTAAGAATTTACGAAACATAAAGAATCCACCGATTGCAAGTAACGAAATAAATACGATGCACCATAAAATAATAAAAAATATAAATGCGTTACTCAATGAAATCACTCCTTAGATTTAGTATAAATGAAGCGTTTCAACCTGTCTAATAAATATTATAAAAGGAGCTATAAAATGAAAATTTTACATACTGCTGATTGGCACATTGGTAAAACCATCAATGGTCAATCCTTAATAGAAGATCAAAAGTATATACTTTCAAAATTATTCGATGCAATTAAAGAACATCAGCCAGATATTGTTGTGATTAGCGGTGATTTATATGACTTGCACTATCCTAATAAAGAGGCAATGGTTGTTCTTGAAGATGCACTTTCAACAATCAATTTAGAACTTAACACACCAATAATAGCCATAAGTGGTAATCATGATGGTAAAGAACGTTTAAACTACGGGGAAAGATGGTTCGAAAAAACAGGCTTAAAAATTATAACAGGGTACAATCAGTTGCTTGAACCTATTAAAGTGAATGATGTCAATATATACGTGATGCCTTACTTTACACCTGCTGATATTAGACATGTATTTGAAGTGAAAGATATTCATACACATCAAGAAGCGACTGAATTTATAGTTAATAAAATGAAAGAAGTTATAAATGAAGATGAAACGAATATTTTAATAGGTCATTTATTCGTTGCTGGTGGTGAATCGACAGACTCTGAAAGACCATTATCTATTGGGACTATAGAAACAGTTAGTGCGCAAACCTTTGATATATTCGATGCTGTATTATTAGGGCATTTGCATCACCCATTTGCAATACAGTCTGATTACATATTTTATTCTGGAACACCAATGCAATATTCATTTTCAGAGGCAAACCAAGCTAAAGGATATAGACTATTTGATTTTGGTCATAAATCTTTTAAACAGTCATTTATTCCAATAGAACCTAGAAGAGCATTTCAAGTGATACAAGCAAGCTATGAAGATGTCATACATGAAAAGTTAGACATCAAAAATCGTGAAGACTATTTTCACTTTAAATTATCTGATATGGACCATGTGACAGATCCACTGATGAAGATAAGAAGTATATATCCGAATACACTACAAATATCTAGGCAAGATTATGAAGTTGCAAATGATGAAATAGATGTGGATGTTCATACTTTGACGGATTTAGAAATTATTGAATCGTTTTACGATCATGTAACGGGAGAACCGTTAGAAGGTATAAAAAGAGAGAAAATTATCGCATTGTTAGAAAATGATTTAAATAAGGGGGCACAAGAATAAGATGAGACCTTTATTATTAAAGATGCAATATTTTGGACCATTTATAAATGAGGAAGTTGATTTTACACATTTATCTAAATCACAATTGTTTTTAATATGTGGTAAGACAGGGTCAGGAAAGACGATGATCTTTGATGCGATGGTTTATGCTTTATTTGGTAAGACATCGACAGAATCGCGTGAAGAAGTTGATTTACGAAGCCATTTTGCTGATCCTAAGTTACCTACAAAAGTAGAATTTGAATTCGAAATTAAAAATGAGCAATATAGCGTCGTAAGAACTGTGAAATATATTAAAGAAGGTAATAAAAACCCTACCAATGCCACTGTTGAAGTTTATAAAAAAGTAAATGATAAGTGGTCATTAGAAACCAAAAGCATTAATACAAGTAATGATTATTTAAAAGCATTATTACATATGAATGTTAAGCAGTTTAGACAAATATTGATTCTTCCACAAGGTGAATTCAAACAGTTTCTCGTTTCAAACAGTACAGATAAAAGAAGTATATTAAGAACACTATTCGATAGTAATCGTTTTGAGTCGTTACAAGAACAATTAGAACTAGAAATGAAGAAAGAAATCGCATTAATCGAAAGTCACTATCAAAAAATCACACAGTATATAAATGATATGCATGATTTTGATGATGAAACGTTACAAGAACATAAACAAGTTGAAGGGTATCGTTATGAAGTGATTCAAGATGCATTAACGTCGTATGAAGCGGTAGGACAAGACAAGTTGAAAGAAATAGCAGAATTGAAGGCTAAAAAACAGCAGCATGTAGATGAAATTGAAAATATCTTTGAACGGGAGAAAGCATTAAAAGCAAACTTTGAAACGTTAAAAGTTAAAGAAGCAGAATTAAATCAGTTGAAAAGTGAAGAAAAAGAAATAAATGATTTAAAGAAACAAGTCAAATACTTAAAAAGTGTACAGTCTTTAACATATCAATATGACCAACTTAAAGATAAAGAAACTAATCATACAAATGAATTAAAAAATGATGAAGTACTTCAAAAACAAATAAGTGACAATGCGCGAAAATTAGAAGCAATTGTACAACAAATAAATGATCTGCATAAAGAACATGAACAAATAGAAGAATATAGAGCATTTGTTCAAAATACGAAGCATATAAAAGTAAATATTGAAAAATATATAGAAGCAGAACAAGACATCGTAAAACAACAAGAAAAACAAGTTACTTTAAAAAAGGCAATTGAACAAAATAAGCAAGAAGCGGATGAACTTCATAATAAACTTGAACACATTACTTATGATGAACAAGATGAACAAACACAATTAAAAGAACAAGAAACAATGAAGTTAACATTACAAGGTCTAGAAACAACACAAAAACTGTATGCAGATAAACAAGCATTGGAAGAGAAAGTACAAGCATATAATCGTCAATTAGTAGAATATGAAAATGAAAAAACATCACTCGAACAACAAAACGATGCCGAAAATACATTTGATATATTGAATGTTGAAGATGAAATATTAAAAATTCAAAAGCATGTTCATAAAGGTGAAGATTGTCCTATATGTGGATCGATTATAGAAACAATCAATGGAGATGTTGATTTTGAAAGCTTAAAACAAGAAAAAGCGAAGCAATTAGAAGTTGAACAGCAGTTACAAGTAGTAAATCAACACATTACGACTTATAAAGAAAGAATTAATTTAACGAATGAACAATTGAACAAGCTAAGTGATGTTAAGGATGTGCAAAAGGATATAGCATCATTGAATGAAAGACTTGAACAAATAGTGAGTACTTTAAAAACATATCAAGAGAATCGTCAGCATATTCAACATCTAAAAATAGAAATAAGCGATGCAGAAAAGCAAATGACAGAACACACATTGCAATTAAATGATTTAAATCATAAAGTATCGACATATGAAAATGATTTAGCGTACTTTAATAAAGAGACGGGATATAATGAAGTATCATCATTTGTTGAACGAGTGAATACGGTAGAACAAACATTATCCAAGTTTGATCAAAGTATGAAACAATTGAACGAACAACAAGAACACTATCAAAAAGATAAGCAAACATTACAAATGCAACATGCTACGGTTAAAGAACGTTTATCTATGATTAAAGAACAAATTAAATCTACAAAAGACTATTTAAATACCGAAATGAGCAAACATGACATTTCATCATATGCTCAGTTAGATGAATTGTTGTTACAAGTAGAGGATATTGATCGATTAGAAGAAAGCGTTCAGCAATATGATAAAAAATATATAGAAGTTGAAGCGGTCGTTAAAGAGCTTAGTAAAAAGGTAAAAGATCAAGAAATGCCTGATATCGCTAATACGGAAGAACAATTAATAAGTGCTAAAGATTCTCTGAATAATTTAGTTAAACAATTGAATCAACTGCAATTGAAGGTTGAACAAAATGATCAAAAATCTAAAGCGATTCTTAATGTGATAGATAAGATTAATCAAGACCTTAAAGAACAAGAAGAAATGATTGATTTATCGAGAACTATGAATGGGAAGAATAGCCAGAAATTATCATTGGAAAATTATGTGCTTATTTATTATTTAAATCATATATTAGATAATGCAAATAGACATTTTCTTAAAATGACGAATAATCGCTATCAACTCGTACGTAGAAAAGAAAAGTCACAAGGGTTAAGTGGTTTGGAAATAGAGGTGTTTGATAGATTTTCAAATAGGACGAGACATATTACGTCATTATCAGGTGGGGAAACATTCCAAGCGTCGTTGTCATTAGCAATAGGGTTGTCGAATGTTGTCCAGCAAGAAGCGGGTGCCATTCATTTAGAATCGATGTTTATCGATGAAGGATTTGGTACGTTAGATGCTGAAACTTTAGAAACTGCGCTCGATACACTCGTTAATATACAAATGTCCGGTCGTTTAGTTGGTATTATATCTCACGTATCTGAATTAAAGACGAGAATTCCTACCATATTAAATGTAAACAAGAATGGATTTTTAAGTACAACGGCATTCTCGAATAATTGAATGACACACCAAAGACATAAATAGCTTAAATTATGTATTTAAGTTGTGATTTTTATTTGATATATTTTAACTAACAGAGTTATGGGAGTGTTAGGATGAAAAAGGGAATATTTCTAATATTGGTTGCAAGTATGATGATGATAATGAGTGCATGTAGTAATAATGCGATTGAACCGGACAGTCAATTTGGCAATAAAATGCAGTCATTCAATGTAACTGATCAAAATGGTCATAAATTTTCACAAAAAGATATGAAAGGAAAAGTGTATATCGCTGACTTTATCTTTACGAATTGTGAAACAGTATGCCCTCCAATGACATATAATATGAGTACTGTTATTGATCAACTTGAAAAAGATGGTGTCAAAAATTATGGGGTATTAAGTTTTAGTGTGGATCCAGAAAATGACACACCGAAAAAACTTAAAGATTACGTTAAACAATATAATGTACCAGATAATAAATGGACATTATTAACGAATTACGATTTTAAATTTATTAAACAATACGCACAAGATAACTTTAAATCAATTGTGGCGCCACCACCAAAAGGTAGTACTCAAGTGACACATGGTACAAGTTTCTATTTAATAGATCAGAATGGAAAGATTATTAAATCTTATAGCGGACAGGATGCTGGGGATAAAAAATTCCCTAAATCTGAAATTGTAGCTGATGTTAAGACATTAGTAGAAGAAGGCCCTGTAGAAGATTAATAAAGATATAAAAAAACCATCGATTATTGAACAATCAATAATCGATGGTTTTTTAAATATGTAAAACTTACTTTTCGCGCAAAGCGTCGCGGATTTCTGTAAGTAATACAGTTTGTTCATCAACTTCTTCTTCTTCTTCGCCTTTTTTCATAACAGTATTTGCAATTTTAATGAATACAAATAATGCGAATGCGACGATTAAGAAGTCAATGATAGATTGGATGAATAGACCGTACTTGATACCCATTAATGACCATTTTTCAGCGAAGTCTACTTCTCCAAAAATTAATCCAATAAGTGGCATTATGACGTTCTCAACTAAAGATGTAACAATTTTGTTAAAGGCAGCACCAATAACAACGGCGATTGCTAAATCTAAAACGTTACCTTGCAATGCAAAGTCTTTAAATTCTTTTAATAATGACATATTAAACACCTCCTTATCGAATTTTATCATACATGAATATGGCGCAAAAAGAAATAGTCAATTTGATTTTAGGTGTAATATTTGTTAAAGTGGTGAATGTTGCTGTTTTCATATATCACTTATTTGAAAATATCACGAATAAAATAAGTTAAAACGGGAATACATAATTTAAAGTTTGTTATTTTGAAAGGAGAATTATAATGGCCAATATTCCAACATATCCAAATGGAAGAAAAGTTTCAAATGTTTTTACAATTAGTGCCATCGTTGTTGCAATCATTGTTGCACTTGGTGTTATTTTCCCATCTCAGTTTGGTGAGATAACGGGTAATATCAGTGCATGGATTTCAAAATACTTTGGTTGGTATTACATGATTATTACAATTGGTATGGTATTTTTCTGTGTTTTCATTATATTCAGCCCAATTGGAAAGTTAAAACTCGGTAGACCACATGATAAACCAGAATTCAATACAATTTCTTGGTTTGCAATGTTATTCAGTGCTGGTATGGGTATAGGACTTGTGTTCTATGGTGCAGCTGAACCAATGTCTCATTTTGTTTCGCCACCAAACGCAGACCCTGAAACTAAAGCAGCAATGACTGAATCAATGCGATCTACATTCTTACACTGGGGTTTCCATGCTTGGGCAATCTACGGAGTAGTTGCTTTAGCATTAGCTTATTCTCAATTTAGAAAAGGTGAACCTGGTTTATTATCTAAAACATTAAGACCAATTTTAGGTGATAGAGTTGATGGTCCTATAGGTATCATTATTGATGTGTTATCAGTATTCGCAACTGTAGTAGGGGTTGCCGTATCATTAGGTATGGGTGCTTTACAGATCAATGGTGGATTAGAATATTTATTTGGTGTTCCGAATAATATCGTTGTACAAGGTATCATCATCGTTATCGTAACGATTTTATTCTTAATGAGTGCATGGAGTGGACTTAGTAAAGGTATCCAATATTTAAGTAATTTAAATATTGTTTTAGCTTCACTTTTACTGATTGTTACTTTAATTATCGGTCCAACAATTTTAATATTAAATATGTTCACATCATCAACTGGTGCGTTATTTGATTCATTCTTTTTCAATAGTTTTGATGTAGCACCATTAAATCCTCAAAAGAGTGAATGGTTAAATTCATGGACACTTTATTATTGGGGTTGGTGGATGAGTTGGAGTCCATTCGTAGGTATATTCATTGCCCGCGTTTCTAGAGGACGTTCAATTCGTGAATTTATTTTAGGTGTTATGCTTGTACCAACTATCATTAGCTTTATTTGGTTCAGTGTATTTGGTGTAACAGGTATTGAAGTTGGTAAGTCAACACCAGAAGTATTTAAAATGACAACAGAAACTCAATTGTTTGGTGTATTTAATGAATTACCAATGGGTGCGATTCTGTCAATAATTGCATTAGCACTAATCTGTACATTCTTTATCACTTCTGCAGACTCAGCTACATTCGTTCTAGGTATGCAAACAACTTATGGATCATTAGAACCATCAGGTAGAGTGAAGATTGTATGGGGTGTTGCACAATCACTTATTGCATTCGTACTATTATTATCTGGTGGAGATACTGGATTAAATGCATTACAATCAGCAGCAATTATTTCAGCATTCCCGTTTAGTTTCATTATCATTATGATGATTGTCGCTTTCTATAAAGATGCAAACCAAGAAAGAAAATATCTTGGATTATCGATTACACCGAATAAGCATCGTATGAAAGAATATGTAGAAAAATCTAAACGAGAATATGAACAAGAATTAAAAGAACAACGTCGTTTAGCAAGAGAAATGGAAGATTAATATAAGTGATAGGCTGAGACAAATTGATGTCTCAGCCTATTTTTATATATAGTTGATAATCATTATCAATTAATAACTAAAAATTATGTATATTTGAAAATACATAAGAAAAACTTATAGTATCCTATTATAAACTTGAATGATAAATATATTCATTTTTAAGCGCAATGTATTGTTTTACTAAAGTATTGATTATACAATTGTATATGAAGCATTAACTTGCACAATTTTAAAGGGGGAACAAATAATGAGCTCAAGTTTAAAAGAACAATCTAAAAAATCTTTTGAATTGAACGGCAAAACATACACGTTTTATAGCTTAAAAACATTAGACGAATTAGGTTTATCTAATGTTGATAAACTACCGTATTCTATTCGTGTATTATTAGAATCAGTATTAAGACAGTTTGACGGACGTGTCATTAAAGAAGAACATATTATGAATTTAGCAAAATGGGGTAAATCTAACGATGCTAATGCAGAAGTACCATTTAAACCATCACGTGTTATTCTACAAGACTTCACAGGTGTACCTGCAGTTGTAGACTTAGCTTCTTTACGTAAAGCGATGGATGATGTTGGTGGAGATGTTTCTAAAATCAACCCTGAAGTACCAGTTGATTTAGTTATTGACCACTCTGTACAAGTAGATAGCTATGCATTACCAAATTCATTAGAAATGAATATGAAATTAGAATTCGAACGTAATATCGAGCGTTACCAATTCTTAAACTGGGCAACAAAATCATTTGATAACTATCGTGCTGTACCACCAGCTACTGGTATTGTTCACCAAGTTAACTTGGAATACTTAGCAAGCGTTGTACACATTAGAGAAGAAGAAAATGAACTTGTAACTTACCCAGATACTTTAGTAGGTACTGACTCACATACAACAATGATCAACGGTATTGGTGTATTAGGTTGGGGTGTAGGTGGTATTGAAGCCGAAGCAGGTATGCTTGGTCAACCTTCATACTTCCCAGTTCCTGAAGTTATCGGTGTTAAATTAACAAACGAATTACCACAAGGTACAACAGCTACTGACTTAGCTTTACGTGTAACTGAAGAGTTACGTAAGAAAGGTGTTGTAGGTAAATTTGTTGAATTCTTCGGTCCTGGAGTAGAAAAATTACCTTTAGCAGATAGAGCAACAATTGCTAATATGGCGCCTGAATATGGTGCGACATGTGGTTTCTTCCCAGTAGATGATGAATCATTAAGTTACTTACGTTTAACTGGACGTTCAGAAGAACAAGTTAATGTCGTAGAGAAATACTTAAAAGAAAATAATATGTTCTTCAATGCTGAAAATGTAGAACCAACATATACAGATGTTGTAGATCTAGATTTATCAACAGTTGAGGCATCATTATCTGGTCCTAAACGTCCACAAGATTTAATCAAATTAAGCGACATGAAAAAATCATTTGTTGAATCTGTGACTGCACCAGCAGGTAACCAAGGTCATGGTTTCGATAAATCAGAATTTGATAAATCTGTAGATATTGAATTACAAGATGGTACGAAGACTTCAATGAAGACTGGTGACATCGCAATTGCAGCCATTACTTCATGTACAAACACATCTAACCCATATGTAATGTTAGGTGCAGGTTTAGTAGCGAAAAAAGCAATCGAAAAAGGCTTAAAAGTACCAGATTACGTTAAGACTTCATTAGCACCTGGTTCAAAAGTTGTTACAGGTTATTTACGTGATGCTGGATTACAAGAATATTTAGATGATCTTGGATTCAACTTAGTTGGTTATGGTTGTACAACTTGTATCGGTAACTCTGGTCCGTTATTACCTGAAATTGAAAAAGCGATTGCTGACGAAGACTTACTTGTTACTTCAGTATTATCTGGTAACCGTAACTTCGAAGGTCGTATTCATCCATTAGTTAAAGCGAACTACTTAGCATCACCACAATTAGTTGTTGCTTATGCTTTAGCTGGTACTGTTGATATCGACTTACAAAATGATCCAATCGGTAAAGGTTCAAATGGAGAAGATGTATACTTAAAAGACATCTGGCCATCAATTGAAGAAGTTAGAGACACTGTATTATCAGTTGTTACACCTGAATTATTTAGAGAAGAATACAAAACAGTATTTGAATCTAATGAAGTTTGGAATCAAATTGAAACGACAGATCAACCATTGTACGACTTTGATCCTAATTCAACATATATCCAAAACCCTACATTCTTCCAAGGTTTATCTAAAGAACCACAAGATATTCAACCTTTAAGTGATTTAAGAGTTATGGGTAAATTTGGTGACTCAGTTACAACTGACCATATTTCTCCTGCAGGTGCAATCGGTAAAGATACACCAGCTGGTAAATACTTGCAAGACCATGATGTAGCAATTAGAGACTTTAACTCATACGGTTCTCGACGTGGTAACCATGAAGTTATGATGAGAGGTACTTTTGCGAACATTCGTATTAAGAACCAATTAGCACCTGGAACTGAAGGTGGATTCACAACTTACTGGCCAACAGAAGAAGTAATGCCTATCTTTGATGCTTCAATGAAATATCAAGAAAATGGTATTGGTTTATGTGTACTTGCTGGTAATGACTACGGTATGGGTTCTTCACGTGACTGGGCAGCTAAAGGTACAAATCTTTTAGGTGTTAAAACAGTTATTGCTCAAAGTTACGAACGTATTCACCGTTCTAACCTTGTTATGATGGGTGTATTACCTTTACAATTCAAAAAAGGTGAATCAGCAGATAGCTTAGGTTTAACTGGTAGAGAAGCCATTTCAGTAGATATTCATGAAGGTGTTAAACCACGTGATATTCTTAAAGTAACTGCTACTAGCGAAGATGGTAAAGTGACAGAATTTGAAGCTTTAGCAAGATTCGACTCTGAAGTTGAAATTGACTACTACAGACACGGTGGTATTCTACAAATGGTATTAAGAAATAAATTAGCACAATAATATAAAGCTCATTCATATTAGAGCAGTAGATATTCTTTGTAAATTGAATGTCTACTGCTTTTTATATAAACATTAAATATATGTATTTAAAAGAATATAATCACAGGCGTAATTATATTTATGTTATGATTAGGTTAAGGAATTTAGAAAGAGGGATTGAATCATGATTTATAGTGAAACACCAATAGATGTTAGATATGCAGAGACAGATAAAATGGGCGTTGTTTATCACGCAAATTATGCGATTTGGTTCGAAGTAGCGAGAACAGATTACATTTATAAAGCGGGATTTAGTTACGCAGATATGGAGAATGCAGGGATTATTTCTCCTGTAGTTGATTTGAATATTACTTATAAAAAGTCTATAACATATCCAGAAAAAGTTATTATTAAAACGTGGATTTCTCATTATTCACCTATAAGATCAATTTATTCTTATGAGATATTAAATGAACAACGAGAAGTTGTATCAACAGGATCAACAACACATGTGTGCTTGAAAAAAGGTTCAAACAGACCAATTAGATTAGATAAGAGTTTTCCTGAATGGCATAAAGCATATTTAAAAATTCATGAAGAAACTGAACAAGGTGTAGATCGTAAACTATAATAAATAAGCAGATGTGTTTCGCTAAATACACGAAATACATCTGCTTTTATAGTTTATCTTGAAGCTTTGACTTCATATTTAATTTCTCCATTATCATTTAAATCAATTACTAAGTCATTATCATCAAAGTACCATAAATCTTTTTCATCAATAAAAAATGGAATATCGTTTTTCTCGTCTTTAAAACCAACTTCAGAAGAACTTAATTCTTCTACAGTAAATGCGGGTGAGAAGCCTTGTTTTAACTGAAATTCACCGCCATAACGAACAAAAAATCGTAAGGCTTGATCATCATTGAATTCTAATTCATCTTTAAACCATTCGATAGCTTTTTCAGTAATTTCTAAATTCATAGTGCATTCTCCTTTACATCCATTTGATTTTTGGTTCTTGTCCTTTGAATATTCTTACGATATTTGATTGGTGTCTGACGAGCAGTATAACCAATATTGCAATAGATACGATTAAGAAAGGTATATCACCAATGATAATTGCACCTATAAAACAACTTATACCCGCTACAATACTAGATAATGATACATATTTAGTTAAATATAGAATTACAAAGAATATAATAGCTAGTATAATTAATAGTATCGGATGTACACCTAGAACAGCACCTGCACTTGTTGCAACGGCTTTTCCACCTTTGAATTTCAAAAATATTGGAAATACATGTCCGACTACTGCACAAATACCTACAAATATGCTAGGAATATCTACATTAAACCATATTGGGAAGAAAACTACAATAAAACCTTTGAAGATATCTAAAAACATCACGATAAATCCAGCTTTTTTTCCTAATACTCTAAATGTATTTGTAGCACCTAGGTTGCCACTTCCAAATTGTCGAATATCTTTTTTATAAAATAACTTACCTAACACAAGGCCACTTGGGAAGCATCCAACTAAGTAGCTAAGTATAATAACAACAAATGTCATTATTGAAACACTCCTTTGATAGCAGGTACTAATAGTTTACCATAACTGTATATCGGTTACTATTTAAAAATATGATAATGTCTGTACAATGTAAAGGGAAATTGTACCACAATTAGGGATAGGGCTTGCATTTTCTAGGGATTTATAACAAAATAACTATTGTAAAGTAAAAGAAACGAACGTACGTTTGTAGGAGGAGAAATATTGAATAAACAAGCAAAAGTTCAATATGGTGAAGATTCAATACAAGTACTCGAAGGTTTAGAAGCAGTAAGAAAAAGACCTGGTATGTACATTGGTTCAACAGATGTCCGCGGACTTCACCATTTAGTATATGAAATAGTAGATAACTCTGTTGATGAAATTTTAAATGGCTTCGGTACGGAAATCGAAGTAACAATTCATAAAGATAATAGTATTTCTGTTCATGATAACGGTAGGGGGATGCCTACAGGATTACATAAGACTGGTAAACCGACACCTGAAGTTATATTTACTGTCCTTCATGCCGGGGGTAAATTCGGTCAAGGCGGTTATAAAACATCTGGAGGACTACACGGTGTAGGTGCTTCAGTTGTTAATGCTTTGAGTGAATGGTTAGAAGTAACGATTTATAGAGAAGGTCATATTTATAAACAAAAATTCAAAAATGGTGGCGTACCTATTACAACATTAGAGAAAAAGGGGAAAACACGTAAAACGGGTACAACGGTTCATTTCAAACCAGATTCAAAAATATTTAAAGCTTCAACACATTTTAACTTTGAAACGTTATGTGAAAGACTTCAAGAATCAGCATTTTTACTGAAAGCACTTAAAATAAAAGTAACGGATTTAAGGGGAGAAGAACCAAGAGAAGTATTTTATCATTACGAAGATGGTATTAAAGAATTTGTGAATTATTTAAACGAAGGCAAAGACGTGTTGCATGACGTTGCAATGTTTAGTGGCGAATCAAATGGAATCGAAGTAGATATTAGTTTTCAATTTAATGACCAATATTCTGAAACGATTCTAAGTTTCGTAAATAACGTCCGTACTAAAGACGGAGGTACACACGAAACTGCCTTAAAGACAGCATTTACACGTGTATTCAATGAATATGCACGTAAAATTGGTGAACTTAAACAAAAAGATAAAAATCTTGATGGTAGTGACATTCGTGAAGGTTTGACAGCTATTATTTCTGTAAGAATTCCAGAAGATTTATTACAGTTCGAAGGTCAAACTAAGTCTAAATTAGGTACAACAGAAGCACGTGCAGCCGTTGATTCCGTTATGTCAGATCAACTGCCTTTCTATTTAGAAGAAAAAGGCCAATTATCAAAAGCATTACTTAAAAAAGCGATTAAAGCATCTCAAGCACGTGAAGCAGCAAGAAAAGCACGTGAAGAAGCTAGAAATGGTAAGAAAAACAAACGTAAAGAAACTTTATTATCTGGTAAATTAACGCCAGCACAAAGTAAAAATACAGAGAAAAACGAACTTTATTTAGTCGAAGGGGATTCTGCCGGAGGATCAGCTAAATTAGGGCGTGATCGTAAATTCCAAGCAATTTTACCGTTAAGAGGTAAAGTTATTAATACAGAAAAAGCTAAACTTGAAGATATCTTTAAAAATGAAGAAATCAATACGATTATTCATACAATAGGTGCTGGAGTAGGTGCAGACTTTAATATTGAAGATAGTAACTATAACAAAGTGATTATTATGACAGATGCCGATACAGATGGTGCACATATTCAAGTATTATTATTAACTTTCTTCTTCAAGTACATGAGACCACTATTAGAAGCAGGTAGAGTATATATTGCATTACCACCTTTATATAAATTAGAAAAGGGTAAAGGTAAGTCAAAACAAGTTGAATATGCATGGACTGATGAAGATTTAGAAGTATTAATGAAGAAAATTGGTAAAGGTTTCACACTACAACGATACAAAGGTTTAGGTGAAATGAATGCCGATCAACTATGGGAAACAACAATGGATCCTGAAACAAGAACGTTAATTCGAGTAAGTATTGATGATGAAGTACGTTCACAACGAAGAGTGACTACATTGATGGGTGACAAAGTTGAACCACGTAGAGAATGGATTGAAAGACACGTTCAATTTGGTATGCAAGAAGATCAAAGTATACTTGAAAGTGATGACATTCAAGTACTTGATGATGAAGTAGAATCATTAGAGGAGGAAGTTAAATAATGGTTGAACAAATTCAAAACCTTCCTTTAGAAGATGTAATTGGAGATAGATTTGGTAGATATAGTAAATATATCATTCAAGACCGTGCACTACCTGATGTACGAGATGGATTAAAACCTGTACAACGTAGAATATTATTTGCGATGTATAAAGACGGTAATACGTATGATAGAAACTTTAGAAAAAGTGCTAAAACGGTTGGTAACGTAATCGGTAATTATCATCCACATGGTGATATTTCTGTATACGATGCAATGGTTCGTATGAGTCAAGATTGGAAATTGAGACACGTACTCATAGAAATGCATGGTAATAATGGTAGTATTGATAACGACCCTCCTGCTGCAATGCGTTATACAGAGGCTAAATTAAGTAAATTAGCTGAAGTGTTATTACAAGATATCGATAAAGAAACAGTTGAACATGTACAAAACTTTGATGATACTGCGATGGAGCCGATGGTATTGCCAGCTAGGTATCCTAACTTATTAGTCAATGGATCTACAGGTATTTCTGCTGGTTATGCAACTGATATTCCACCGCATAATCTAGGAGAAGTCATTGATGCGACATTAAAGCTTATAGATAAGCCAAGTACATCTGTAGATGAATTAATTGAACATATAAAAGGACCGGATTTCCCAACAGGCGGTATAATTCAAGGGTTAGATGGCATTAAGAAAGCCTATAAAACAGGTAAAGGTAAAATCGTTGTTAGAAGTAAAGTAGAAATTGAAAAAATTAGAGGCGGAAGAGAACAAATCGTCGTAACTGAAGTACCATTTGAAGTTAACAAAGGTACATTAGTTAAGAAAATTGATGAACTCAGAGCTGATAAGAAAATTGAAGGTATAGTAGAAGTTCGTGATGAAACAGATAGAGAAGGTTTACGAATTGCGATTGAACTTAAGAAAGATATTAATAGTGAAGGTGTTCTGAATTATCTTTATAAGAACACAGACTTACAAGTACTTTATCATTTTAATATGGTTGCAATCAATAATAGAAGACCTGAATTATTAGGCCTTAAACCAATTCTTGAAAGTTATATTGAACATCAAAAAGAAGTCGTAACTAGACGTTCTCAATATGAATTATCCCAAGCGCAAAAACGTATGCATATCGTTGAAGGTTTAATTAAAGCATTGTCTATTTTAGACGAAGTTATTGAAACAATTAGAGCTTCTAAAAACAAACGTGATGCGAAAGAAAATTTAATTGCGAAATTTGAATTTACTGAAGAACAAGCTGAAGCAATCGTAATGTTACAACTTTATAGATTAACAAATACAGATATTGTTTCTTTAGAAAATGAATTTGATGAACTTAAACAAACTATCGAACGCTTAAAAGATATTTTAGAAAATGAAAAATCATTATTTAAAGTAATTAAGAATGAACTTAGAGCAGTTCGAAAAGAATTTGCTGATGAACGTTTAACTGAAATCGAAGAAAAAATCGAAGAAATAAAAATTGAAAAAGAAATTTTAGTTCCAAGTGAAGAAACTATTGTTTCTGTTACGCATGATGGATACATTAAACGTACTTCTAATAGAAGTTATATCGCAAGTGGTGTTGAAGAAGTAGGGCTTAAAGACGGTGACTACTTATTAATGCACGAAAAAATGAATACGCAAGATACTTTAATTGTATTCACAAATAAAGGTAATTACTTATTTATACCTGTACATGAAATTGTAGACTTAAAGTGGAAAGATCTTGGTAAACATATTTCACAAATGATTCCAATTGATGATGACGAACGTGTCATTTCTGTAAATAAAGAAACAGATTTCAAGCCATCGTCTAATTATATTATCGCGACGAAAAACGGCATGATCAAAAAGTCTACAAATGATAAATTTAAAGCGAGCAGAATTACAAAACCACTCGTTGCCATTAAACTTAAAGGTGACGATGAAGTTGTTTCCGTACTGAAAATAGTAAATGATGAACTTATAACAGTGATTACTGAAAAAGGTATGAGCTTAACTTATGATACGGATGAGTTATCCGACATTGGTTTAAAAGCAGCTGGTGTTAAATCTATCAACTTGAAAGATAATGATAAAGTTGTGATGACTGATAAATTACCAAATGATCAATCCGTGTTTATTGTGACAGATCGTGGTTCAGTTAAAAGGATGAAAGCAGAACAATTTGTACCTGCTAAAAGATCTCAACGTGGTTTAATGATCTTGAAAGAACTAAAATCTAAAGCGCATAGAATCATATTTGCTAGAACAATAGCAGAAGATGAAACATGTGTCATGATTTCAGAAAAAGATCAAGTCAAAGTGAATACTAAAGACTTTAACTTTAGTGAACGATACACAAATGGTCGATTTGTTGTTGACGAGAATGACTTTGGTCAAGTTATTGATGCATATTTTGAAGAAAAATCTATAGATTAAAAAAATATAGTCATAATGAATGGCACATGGTAAAATCATGATAGCAATTTATTATGACTATATTATTAGAATTGAGGGATTTATTTGAAAGATTTTGATAGTTATATCCCAGATTGGTTTCATAATTTTGTCCAATGGGGTAATGATTTAATTTGGACTCAAAACTTAATTTTCCTATTACTACTAGCTGGTGTATTCTTTACAATAAGTTCTAGAGTAGTACAACTTAGATGGCTACCAGAAATGTTTAGAGTCATTTTCGAAAAACCTGAAACATTAGAAGATGGAAGAAAAGGTATATCTTCTTTCCAAGCATTTGCTATAAGTGCTGCTTCTCGTGTTGGTACTGGTAATATCGCAGGTGTTGCAACAGCAATTGTACTAGGTGGCCCAGGTGCAGTATTTTGGATGTGGGTTATTGCATTCATTGGTGCAGCAAGTGCGTTCTTTGAAGCAACATTAGCACAAGTATATAAAGTTAAAGATAAAGAAGGTGGCTTCCGCGGTGGACCAGCTTATTACATAGAACGTGGTTTAGGTCAGAAATGGCTTGGTGTTGTGTTTGCAATACTTATAACAGTAACGTTTGCCTTTGTATTTAACACAGTTCAATCTAATACGATTGCAGCTTCTTTAAATGAACAGTATGAATTTTCAAATGTGATAACTGGAATTATCTTGGCTATTATTACAGCATTAGTTATCTTTGGTGGTGTAAGAAGTATCGCAACAGTATCTTCATTTATCGTGCCAATTATGGCAGTTGGATATATCGGTTTAGTTGGTTATATCTTATTTATGAATGTTGATCAAATTTGGCCAATGATTCAAAATATCGTAAGAAGTGCATTTGGTTTACATCCTGCATTTGGTGGGGCAATGGGATTTGCAATTATGCAAGGTATTAAACGTGGCTTGTTCTCCAATGAAGCTGGTATGGGTTCTGCAGCAAACGCAGCAGCAACAGCAGCTGTAAGTCACCCAGTTAAACAAGGTTTAATCCAAGCGTTAGGTGTATTCTTTGATACTATGATTATCTGTTCAGCAACAGCAATCATGTTATTACTTTATACTGATTTACAATTTGGAGCAGATGCGCCTCAAGGTGTGGCTGTAACGCAACAAGCACTTACAACACATGTAGGTGAATTCGGTGGTATATTCTTAACATTAGCTGTATTTATGTTCGCATTCTCTTCAATTATTGGTAACTATTACTACGGTCAATCAAATATTGAATACTTAACTAAAAATAAAATCGTAATGTTTATCTTTAGAGCATTAGTAGTAGCTATGGTATTTGTAGGATCAGTTGTACAAGTACAAACAGTATGGGATACAGCAGACTTATTTATGGGATTAATGGCAATCATCAATATCGTAGCACTATTCGGACTTGCAACAGTTGTATTTGAAGTTGCTAAAGATTATCGTGCACAAAGAAAGCGTAAGTTAAACCCAGTATTTAAAATTGAAAACTTAAAAGTTAACTATAATAATATCGAAGCATGGGGCGATAACCCTTATGCAACATTAAGCAAAAAAGAAACAACAGAACAATCATCTGAAGCAAATACAAAGTATGAAGAACCTAAAGAAGATACTTTCGACATTATTAAAGATGATGATAAAGACGAAGATAAATAATATAAGAAAAACGCCATGGGCACTAGCCCATGGCGTTTTCAATTTATTTAAATAAGTTTGCAATTGAATTGAAGATATCTTTAATAGCATTTACAAGTTTATCCCAGAAACCTTCGTCTTGAAGTTTGTCTTTAATATTGTTTCCTAAGTCTTCAGCTTTTTTCTTTGCATCTTTAAATTCATCAGATTTAACTAAATCATTAACATAATCTTTTGAGTTATTAATAAAGTCTTTTGCATTTTCACCGCTAAAGACACCGTCTTTTTGTGCTTTATCAATAACATTAACAATCATATTAATTTGGTTATCATTAATAACATTTGTTAAACCATTGTCTTCAATCTTTTGATTGACGATATTTGTAATTTCATTGATTGTTACATTACCTGATTTTTCTGCAACAGCTTGTTTTGATTCTGCAATCGTTTTGTTTAATTGTGATTGTGAAAATCCTTCTTGACCTTTATTTTCTTCAGTTATTTGGTTAATTGTAGATAATTCTTCTTGAGCGACTTGTGTTCTGCTTGAATCTACTTCTTCACCTTGTTCTTCAAATGCTTTGTATACACCAGCTAAGGCACTTTCGCCAGTTACATCTTCACTTGATGCAATTGTCACATCAGCATCTTGAATACCTGCTGTCATTAAAGCATTTTTATATGTGTCTTTAGTTACTTTTGTAATTTGACCTTGGTCTTGATTAATCGTTAAGTTAAGACCACTGCCTTTAGAAGTCTTTGTAATACGGATACTTGATTTTAAGACATCATTTGATGATTGCATATTTAAGTATTTATTTAAGTCATCAGCCGTAACGTAAGTTGTCTTGTCACTGTTTTTAGTGCCTAATAAGTTAGAAGTTGTATCTTTAGCACTTGAATTGTTTTGTAATGCTGCACCATAAACAGTAACGGCATTATCCCAAGCCTCTTCAGTTACCGCATGGGCTTGATGTTTCGGATATAAAATTGTAGATAATAATAAAACAGCAAGAACACTTATTATATATAGTTTCGTCTTTTTCATATGTTTGCACATCCTCGTATTTATTGATATAAAATATATCTATCATTATATTATCATCAAATGTATAATATGTAATAGGTCTTCAGAATGAGGTTTAATATATGGGAAAATACATTATCGAAAAGGCATTAAACAATAATGTGTTAATTGCTAATTATTATGATAAAGAAGTTATATTAGTTGGTAAGGGGATTGGTTTCGGAAAAAAACAAGGCGAAGAAATTAATACAGATTTAATCGAAAAGGTATATTTATTAGAATCTGAAAATGATAAAAATAAATATAAGCAATTATTAGATGGTACTAATGATGAAGTGTTTAATATTGTATTAGAAGTTGTAAATGGTATCGATAAACAGTTAGGTGGAAGTGTTAGTGAAAAGACGCTAATATCTTTAACAGACCATATGTTATTTGCGATCAAACGTATTAAAGAAGGTATACATGTTCATAATCCTTTTTTAAAAGAGACTGAACTGCTTTATCCGAGAGAATATCAAATAGCAGAAAAAGCTGTTAAAGCATTAAATGAAAAATTAAACTTACAGTTTATTGAATCAGAAGCTGGATTTATTGCATTACATATCCACTCTGCTGAAGTAAACCATTCAATTCATGATATACACAATATAAAAGCGATTATTCAAAAAGCAATCATTATAATAGAAGAAGGCCTAGAAGTTGATATTAACAAAAATAGTATTAATTATAGTCGTTTTGTTCGGCACCTTCACTTTGCGATTCAAAGAGTATTGGCAGATGAACGAATTCCAGATGCAACTAATATCGAAACACTATTGAAAGCGCAATATCCATTGTGCTATAATATTTCTGTAAAGATAGTGAAGATGATGCAAACACAGTTGAAGAAGCCAGTATATCAATCTGAATTGGCATATTTAACGATGCACATTCAACACTTTAATAATAACTTATAAATTGCGTGTTACTGATACGATCAGGCATGAGCAAATAGACTTTACTGTAATGGTAAGTTTTTTTGCTCATGCCTTTTTTCATGCCGTGATTTATAAAGTTAAACAATTAGGAGGGTATTAATTATGTTTAAAAAGTTCTTTGGACAATTGCAACGTATTGGTAAAGCATTAATGTTACCAGTTGCGATTTTACCAGCAGCAGGTATTTTACTTGCGTTTGGTAATGCAATGCAAAACGATCAATTCGTTGAAATTGCACCTTGGTTAAAATCTGATGTTATTGTCATGATAGCTTCAGTAATGGAATCATCTGGTCAAATTATCTTTGATAATTTACCATTGCTATTCGCACTCGGGACTGCATTAGGCTTAGCTGGAGGAGATGGTGTTGCAGCATTAGCTGCATTAGTTGGTTACCTTATTATGAATACAACAATGGGTGTTGTTAAAGGTATTTCAATTGATGATATTTATAGCTACGCTGAAGGCGCTAAAACTTTAGGACAAACTGCTAAAGATCCAGCAAACGCATTAGTTCTTGGTATTCCAACACTTCAAACAGGGGTGTTTGGTGGTATTATAATGGGTGCTCTTGCAGCATGGTGTTACAACAAATATTATAATATCAACTTACCACCATTCTTAGGATTCTTTGCTGGTAAAAGATTCGTACCAATTATCACATCTGTAGTTGCTATTATTGCAGGTATTATTCTTTCATTTGCATGGCCACCAATTCAAGATGGCTTAAACAACTTATCTACATTCTTATTAGATAAGAACTTAGCTTTAACGACATTTATATTTGGTATTATTGAACGTGCTTTAATTCCATTTGGATTGCATCACATTTTCTACTCACCATTCTGGTTCGAATTTGGTAACTATGTAAATTCTGCTGGTGAATTAGTTCGTGGTGACCAAAGAATATTCATGGCACAAGTTAAAGACGGTGTACCATTTACTGCTGGTGCATTCACAACTGGTAAATATCCATTTATGATGTTTGGTTTACCAGCTGCAGCATATGCAATCTATCGTCAAGCTCGTCCAGAGCGTAAAAAAGTTGTCGGTGGTTTAATGTTATCTGCAGGTTTAACATCATTCTTAACAGGTATTACTGAACCGTTAGAATTCTCATTCTTATTCGTAGCACCAGTATTATACGGTATTCATGTTATTTTAGCAGGTACATCATTCTTAGTGATGCATCTTCTACATATCCAAATCGGTATGACATTCTCTGGTGGATTTATCGATTACGTCTTATACGGATTATTAAACTGGGATCGTACTAATGCACTACTTGTTATTCCAGTAGGTATTATTTATGCGTTAGTTTATTACTTCTTATTCACATTTGCGATTAAGAAATTTAACTTAAAAACACCTGGTCGTGAAGATAAAGAATCTGAAACACGCAATAGTTCAGTAGCTGAACTTCCATTCGATGTATTAGATGCGATGGGTGGTAAAGAAAACATCAAACATTTAGATGCTTGTATTACGCGATTACGTGTTGAGGTATTAAATAAATCTGAAGTAAACAAAGATGAACTGAAAAGTTTAGGTGCATCAGGTGTACTTGAAGTTGGTAACAATATTCAAGCTATTTTTGGACCTAAATCAGATCAAATTAAACACGATATGGCACGTATCATTTCAGGAGAAATTACGAAACCTGATGAAACAACTGTTACTGAGGAAGGCGATCAAGAAAGTGCTGCTATTTTAGCTGAAGGTGGCGCAACAATTTATGCACCAATTAAAGGTGAAGTTGTTAATATCTCTGAAGTACCAGATAAAGTATTCTCTGAAAAAATGATGGGTGATGGCGTTGCAATTATTCCTGAAACTGGTGAAGTTGTTGCACCATTTGATGGTAAATTGAAAATGACATTCCCTACAAAACATGCAATCGGTTTAGAATCTAATGACGGTGTTGAATTATTAATCCACTTCGGTTTAGAAACAGTTAAATTAGAAGGTAAAGGATTTGAAATTTTAGCGGAAGCTGATACAGATATCGTTAAAGGTCAACCGTTAATGAAAGTAGATTTAGACTTCATTAAAGAAAATGCTGATAGTACTGTTACACCAATTGTTGTTACAAACCTTGGTGATGCTTCATTAGAAGTACTAACAACAGGTTCTGTTGAACAAGGCGATAAAATATTAGTCGTTAAATAAGAGTTTTATAGTTAAGAAGATACATCTTCATGGTGTATCTTCTTTTTATACTCTAAAAATAATTATAATATTATTATGTAAACTATAAATGTAAATTTTTGTTTTTAAAGTCAAACGATTAGGGTATAATAGATTATAAATCTTTAAGAGGAGGGCTTATTTTGGAAAAAGAAAAGCATTCCAATAATTCTTTTAATAAAACAACACGTTTTATGCAGTTTTTCGGTGGACGTGATATTTATTTCATTTTAGGATTATTGATACTGATAGGGTTAACAATATTTATTTTCCAACATGTTTCATTTATTTTTGAACCTATCGTTACGATTACGACAACTTTAATTGGCCCAATTATTGTTGCGTTTGTTGCATTCTATTTGTTTAATCCTTTAATTAATTTTATGGAAAGGTTTAACATCTCTAGATTATGGGGTATCATCATATTATTATGTGTAATTATCGCAGCATTTACACTAATTGTGACGTTATTAATACCTGTTGTGCAACATCAAGTTGAAAGTTTATCTAAAAATTTACCTACATATTTCGATGAATTTAGTGATAAATTAAAAGAGCTTTCTCAAAATTCATTTGTAGCGGATTACTATACACAAGCTCAAAATTGGTTCCAACAAAACTTTAGTGATATTCCAAAGAAAATATCTAATTCAGTAGGGGATTTCAGTAATAAGTTCCAATCATTTGTATCTACAATTACACATGTTGTTGTGATCATTATTACATTCCCATTTGTATTATTCTTCTTACTTAAAGATGGTGCAAAGTTTAGAAATTACTTTATTAGATTAATGCCACCAAAATTCAGAAAAGATACTCATGATTTAATTGATAAGATGAATGTACAAGTTGGTTCTTATATTCAAGGTCAAATGATTGTTGCTTTCTGTATTGGTGTATTACTATTTATTGGTTATTCAATCATTGGATTAGACTATGCACTAACTTTAGCAAGTATTGCTGCTGTAACAAGTGTTGTACCGTATTTAGGTCCAATAATTGCTATTTCACCAGCAATTATTTTAGCGGCAATTGATTCACCATTTATGTTATTGAAACTTGCAATCGTTTGGGCTGCAGTTCAATTTTTAGAAGGACATTTTATTTCACCGAATATTATGGGGAAAACAATGCAAATTCATCCTTTAACAATCATCTTTGTATTGTTATGTGCAGGTAATTTAGCAGGTATACTTGGTGTTATTTTAGGTATTCCAGCTTATGCTATTATTAAAGTAGCTGTGACACATCTCTTCACATTATTTAAACGTCGTTATAATAAGTATTATCAAGATGACTCAGGTCCATACGAGTTTAAAGATGAAGAAGTTGTATACGAAAAAGAATAAACAATAAAGATAGACTGCCTTTAACTTTTGAAGCTTAATGGCAGTCTTTTTTAAACATTTTAATTTATATATTTATATGGTATTATTTGGGAGTATTACAAAATAAAAGAAGGTTGGAATATGAGACTATTAAATCGAAAGAAAATTTTGCCAATATTAAAGGTTCTATTTATATGTATCGTATTATGCATCGTAGTATTTGTATTACATAATGAATTAGGGAAAATCGACTTTAAAAAGACAATCGTTCTTTTTAGAGAAATGAATACATTTTATTTTGTAGGCATCATTATATTAGGTGTACTTTCCGTTTCTGTTTTATCACTATATGACATGATGTTAAAACAATCTTTAAAAATCAGTTTACCGATACACAAAGTTTTATCCATTAGCTATATTATCAATACATTTAACAGTATTTTAGGCTTTGGTGGCTTAATAGGTGCTGGTTTAAGAATTTACTCTTATAGAAATGACGTTGAAGATAAGAAAGATTTAGTTAAAAGTGTTTCATTATTATTGTTATCCATGTTAAGTGGTTTAAGTTTATTATGTGCATTTATTGTATTTAGTGTTTTTAATGCGGATGCATTACTAGCTGATATTTCATGGGCTAAAATTGTCATATATATTGGCAGCTTGTTTCTTCCATTATTTATAGCTGTGTCGTATTTGAAACCATCTATAAGTCGAGATAGATTACTTGGTTTTAAATTTACAATTGTATCTGCACTCGAATGGATTGCTGCGAGCTACTTATTATTTGTCATTTTAAAAGCATTACATATTCACGTAGACTTTTCACACTTAGTCGGGATATTTGTAGTTGCTGCCTTATCAGGATTAATTAGTATGATACCCGGGGGATTTGGTGCATTTGATTTAGTGATCTTATTAGGTATTAAGTCGCTTGGTGTACCTGAAGAAAAAGTATTATTAGCGTTGTTACTTTATAGAGTTGCTTATTATTTCTTCCCATTCATAATCGCACTTGGTTTATCTACATTTGAATTTGGTAGTATCGCTAAAAAATACATCGAAGAAAGTAAATTCTATACACCGGCAGTTGATACAACATCGTTTATCAAGTCTGTTCAAAGTGACTTTATGACTAAAGTACCAACATTAGCACTAGGTTTATTATCAGGTATTACAGGCTTTGTGCTTTATTTTAATCACATATTAATCTTATATGATGCAATTTACTCACATCATTATACTTTTTATTCAATCTTATTAGCATTACATACAGCTGCTACACTCATGTTACTGATTTGTGCCAAAGGTGTAATGTCTGGTACGATGCGATCGATTCTTATGAGCATTATTTCTGTCATCGTGATGTTAGTCGTATCCATATTAACAAATAGTACAATCATAGCATTTTTATGGTTAGCGATACTTTTAGTATTATTATTTATCGGTTACAAAAATGCACTCGTTGTCAAAAAGATAGTAACACCTATGAAAATTGTTTTAAGTGGTGTATTAATTTTAACAATGTTTATCTTCAATAGAATTGTTACTAAAAATTATTTAAATTTATATCCACATGAAGTTACTAAATTTGATAAATATGCCGTGTTTACAATGTTCTTGATTGCACTTGCGATATTGTGTTTAATCGGTATGTGCATAACATATATACTTTCAAAAAAATTCCAAAAAAGTTTATATACAAATGTCAGTTATGAAACAATACAATCCATTATCGATCAAAATCAAGGTTCATATGTGAGTCACTTAGCATTTACAGGAGATAAATCATTTTATGTTAATAAAGATGAAGATGTCTTTATTATGTATCGACATACGATGAATGCAGTTATCGTGTTAGGAGATCCAGTCGGTAACTCGGATAAATATCATGCCGTATTAAAAGAATTTTATGATCAAATGCATTTTTTAGGGCATGATATTATTTTCTATCAAGTACAAAGTAAATTACTATCTTTATATCATGATTATGGAAATGTCTTTTTCAAATTAGGTGAAGAAGCACTCATAGACCTCGAAACATTCAGTTTATCAGGAAAGAAAAAACGTGGTATGCGTGCAACTCATAATAAAATGGCATCAGAAGGCTATCAATTCGACATAATAGAAGCACCATATGCACAAGATGATATCAACATATTGAAATATATTAGTGATGGCTGGTTAGGTGACAAGAGAGAAATGAGTTTCTCAGTTGGATCATTTGATGAAGATTATTTAAATAAAGCACCTATTGCAGTTATAAGAAATGACAGCAAAGAAATAGTAGGTTTCTGTTCATTAATGTATACGAACTATAATGATTCAATTTCAGTGGACTTAATAAGATGGAACAAAGAAGTTGATTTACCAATGATGGATGCTTTATATATCCATATGTTATTATGGGCACAAGAACAAGGCTATAAACAATTTAATATGGGAATGGCTACATTATCTAATGTAGGACATAATCAATATGCATATTTAAGAGAAAAATTTGCAGCAAAAGTATTTGAAAATATGAATGGATTATATAGCTTCCAAGGATTACGGAATTATAAACAAAAATTTTATCCAGATTGGGAACCAAGATATTTAGTATATCGTAAATATAGTTCATTATTATGGAATTTAATAAGAGTATCTTTAACAATTAATCATAAATAAAAAGAGTCTGTGAGATAATTCCTAACTTAAATTAAATAACACCTCATACCACTGATTTATTCAGTATAAAATGAGGTGTTATTTTTTATAATCTACGATTTTGTTCGTGCATGCTTGCCTAGGGTATGGTTCGAGCCTGTAGTCTCTCACTCATACTATTCCCTCAGGCGTCAGCACTATACAAAATCGTTCCAAATTTCCAATTTTATACAAAAAAATAAGCGCTCTCGTATTCCAGAAAATGATATTGCACATTATGTTTTTTAGTTAAATCTCACTTTTATTCATTAATAGAAAATACTAAATGCAGAATAAAGTATTAATAATGACATAACAGTATTGAAAATATAATGATATTTATTGAGGTATCTTTTTAAGTAGTGTCCTAATACGCCCCATACAATAAGGCAAGTCCAACCAATAATAATTGTTAGTACCATATATACAAATGGTTTGTAATTGGAATTAGGGATAATAAAGACACCTAGTAACGTGATATAAAATAATAATGTTTTCATATTTAAAATTTGTAATAAAAATCCAGCTTTAAAAGTAGAAAATACATCACCAATTTCATCGTTTTTACTAGCAGTAAACGTTTTATAGGATAGATACAATAAATATATAAAACCAAATATTTTCAGTGTTTGTTCAACTGCTTCAATATATTCATCAAATAAGTATAAACAAATAGAAGCTAAAATAGCTAAAAATAAAAAACCTGCTAATATACCAAGTATAAATTTTTTTGCACCTAATAAACCATGTTTCTTTGTAGAATTCATAATAAAAATATTACTTGGACCTGGCGTAATAGATGTTACAAAAACATAAATTAAAAACGCAGACATGTTCTTCACCTCTATATAAATTTTAATGTCTTTTTGGTTATAAGTGAAATTAATGTTATTATTAATGCATTAATAAAATTAATGGGTGATTGAATGAATATAAAGCAGTTAAAAATTTTAAAGACACTTATAGAAACGAAGAGTTATACAAGAACAGCAGAATTACTAAACTATACGCAATCAAATGTATCTCAACAAATTAATCAGTTAGAATCAGAATTGAAGAATGAATTATTTATATACTCAAACAGAAAATTGATTGAAAGTGAGTTTCTTTTAAAAATATTACCTTTAGTTAATGACTATATTTCGACACACGATCAAATTATTAAATTATCGAATGAGGACATGACTAATAAATTAAAAATAGCAGCACCTGAATCATTAGTAACAACAGGGTTAAGTGAAGTTATAAAAATTTTTTTAGAAAAATTTCCAAATACAGAATTTGATTTACTCAATAATACTTGTAGCAAAAATCAAGCATTACTAATTAATGGTGAAGTAGATATAGCTTTTGTGATTAATACTGGAATCCAAAATAATGCAATAAAAAAACATAAATTAAGTGATGATGAAATTGTTATTGTGGCACATCATTCTGCTCCAGATACATTAGATGAGTTGTTAAGTAGTAAAAGATATAATCATTTTGTAATAAATGAAAAAGACAGTACTTATCGCACGATGTTTGAAGATTTTTTAAGTAGTAACTTAAAGGAAGTTTCTAAAAGAACAGAATTATGGAGTATAGATGCAATTAAGACATTTTTAATAGATGATATGGGATTTAGTGTATTGCCATATAGAACTGTAGAGAAAGAAATAAATTCAAATAGGCTGAAAATCATAGAGGGAAATGAGCAATTTCCTACTTTTTATTCATTTGCTTTAACAAAGAAGAAAAATTGGGATAACAATCTCATTGATTTATTTATTCAAGAAGCAAAAATATATATGGGAAGAAATATGAAAAAGGAAAAATAGATTGAATAACTAATACTAGTAGTAATAAATTTGTTGTTTATAATACAAAAAAACTTTCATAACCATTCCTTAAAAAAGGTGTTATGAAAGTTTTGTTTTTTATTTAATTAACACGTGTTTCTTTAATGCGTTTATACCATAAGTATAAGACGTATAGTACTGCTATTGCGATAATTACAATAAACACTTTAGAATACATACCTACATATACGAGAATTTGATGCCAATGATTGCCTAACATTTTACCGAGCATAATTAGAAATATATTCCACATACCTGTGCCGATTGCTGTTAAAAGTATAAATACGGGTAAGTTCATTTTAGTTATACCGGCTGGTAATGAAATGAGTGTTCTAACGATTGGGATAAAGCGTCCTAAGAAGATAGCCCAATGTCCATATTTATCTAACCATTGTATAGTCTTATCTAAGTCTTGTGTTTTGATACCTATATATTTGCCACGTTTATGTATAAATTTATATAAACGTTCTTCACCTATAAGAGCACCGATACTATATAATACAAGTGCTCCGAGTACAGCACCTAAAATTGTAAGTAAACATACAATTATGATATTCAACTCTGACTGTGAAGTCATGAATCCAGCAAATGTTAATATGATTTCAGAAGGGAAGGGGTGTATAACATATTCTAAAAATACGAGTATGAAGACACCGATATATCCATAATACGTCATATAATCAGTAATCCATTGTTCCATAATGTTCTCCTTTTATATCTTAAATACTGATAGATGTTATATAAAAATAACAGTATAGCATAATTGTATACGATACTGTTATGCTATACTTGTTTATTTTAAACTTTGTCTAATTGTTTGTTCTTCTTGATATCTTTCAGGATTCTTCTTATAAAAATCTTGATGATAATCTTCAGCTTTGTAAAAAGGCTTATATGGTAATAGTTTTGTAACGACTGATTTTCCTTTTGGTAATTCTTTATTGAGTTGTTCGATATACTGTTCAGCAAGTTTCTTTTGATCAGCATTTGTATAGAAAATAGCTGTTTCATATTGTGTACCTCTGTCTTGGAATTGTCCATTAGCATCAGTAGGGTCAATAATTGCAAAATATATTTCTAGCAGTCTATTATATGAGAATAAAGCTACATCATATTGGATTTCGACAACTTCATAATGTCCGGTATCACCTTTTTTTACTTCTTCGTATGTTGGATTTTCAGTTGTTCCACCCATATAACCTGAAGTCACTTTATCTATTCCTTCATATTGGTCAAATGGCTTAACCATACACCAAAAGCATCCTCCTGCAAAATACGCTTTATTCATATTCATGATATTTTTACCATCCTTTATTCAGTCTCAAGTCTTATTTTTAAGTTAGCTTTGCAATTTTTCTTGATTTTTAGTATATAAATTGGTTAACTTAATGTATGAGTCTCATTATAATATAATTAGACTCAATTTTGAAGATAAAAGGTTGGTAACAATGACTTCGCATAATCAATCAGAAACTGAAGATAATCGTCAAACGAATATACCTACAAGAAGAAAAAAGCGTAGAATTAAAAAAAGACCTTTTATTTTCTTAGGTATAATCTTACTTTTAATTGGACTTGGATTTTATATTAATGCTTCTTATAAATCTGGTTTGAAAGTTTCATCAGATAACGGTAAAAAGCAGCAATTACATAAATTCAATAGTACAACGCGGAATGATGGTAAAGTAAATGTGCTCGTATTAGGTGAGGACCGCAAAGTAGATAATTCACAACCTAGAACAGACTCAATTATGATTGTTCAATATGATTACTTGAAAAAAGATCTCAAAATAGTATCAGTCATGAGAGATATTTATTCAGAAATCCCAGGTGGCTATCGTAATTATAAGATTAATACTGCATATTCATTAGGCGGACCTGAATTATTACGTAAGACATTGAAGAAGAACCTTGATATTGATCCGGAATACTATGCAATTATCGATTTTGATGGATTTGAAGAAATGGTCGATGAAATTGCACCTAAAGGCGTTCCAATCGATGTTGAAAAAGATATGTCTGCAAAAATTGGTGTTTCTTTAAAACAAGGGCAACATAATTTAAACGGGAAAGAATTATTAGGTTATGCGCGCTTTAGACATGATGAAGAAGGTGACTTTGGTCGTGTTAGAAGACAACAACAAGTTATGACTGCATTAAAATCAGAATTGATGAGTGTGGATTCAGTTGTTAAAGCACCGAAATTAGCTGGTATTGCTAGAGGTTATGTTAATACCAATTTAGATGATCAAACAATTTACAAAACGGGAGCTAGCTTCTTAGCTAGAGGCGATAAAGATATTAAGACGTTAACAGTCCCTGTTAAAGGTTCTTATACAAATGAGAATGATATTGAAAATGGGGCAGTATTAAAAATCGACAAAGAAAAAAATAAAGAAGCAATTAAAAAATTTCTTAACGATTAATCATTGAGGAAACTAAAAAAGCAATAAATGGTCATTTTGACCATTTATTGCTTTTTATATTGATATAGTTCTTATGAATCAGATTTACGAGTACCAGCAACACCATAGTGTTCAGGTTTCATTTCTTCAATAATCACATGAATATTTTCTTTTGGTGCTTTTGCATTTTGATGAACAGCTTCTGTAACATCTTTTACAAGACCTTTCAATTGTTCATCAGATCTACCTTCAATTAATTTAATGTTTACGATTGGCATTATAAACGCTCCTTATTATATTGAATATTTGCTGAAGGACCACTATCTCCATTCCAGTCTGTTTGACCATCATCTTCTATGAATTCAATGTTCACATCTTCAACATGAGATAAGTCTAACAATTTTAATATAATCCGTTTTCTGATATCTGACAACTCTTTAAGTGTATAATTGTGATTAACTTCTAATAAACATTCTATATGAAGTGCTTCACCTTCTTTAATAACAGCGAGTCTTTTAATATCACTAATTGCTTTATCATCTAATATGACACGTGAAGCATGTATTTCAGATTCATGATCTGCAATACCAAGAACGCCTTGAGCATTTTCAATGAAGATAATACCCACAACTACAAACATCATCACACCAATGATGACTGAAGCAATACCTTCTAACATACCCAATCCTGTTAATCTTGCGATAATGATTGAAAGAACGGCAATAATACCACCACCAGTTGCAACAGTATCTTCCATGAATACTAATTTTGTTGCAGGTTTAGCTTTACCAATCATTAAATAACTTTTAGTAAATGGTGTCAGTAATCCTTTACTGCTTTCACCAGCTTCTTCCAAGATTTCTTTACCAGCTTTTCTTAATACAGTACCTTCTAAAATAATACCGATACCTAGAACAGCGATATTAATCCAGAAGAATAATATTGGTCCGCCAGTTTCATTGGGATGAACAATATGGTGAAAACCTTCTTTAACTGTCTCATAAGATAAAATACCTACAATAATAACTGCTATTAAACAGACGAGGTTAATTAATCTTCCGTATCCAAGAGGAAACTTCTCATTTGGACTTCTTTTAGAAAATGCTGATCCTAAAAATACAAAAAGTTGGTTTGCTGCATCACCGAAAGAGTGCATCATTTCTGCAAACATAGCGATGTTTCCTGTAAAGATAAAAGCGAATAACTTTAAACAACCTAAAATAAAGTTAACGACTGCAGCAGAAAGCGAAGATTTGCTTCCTTTTTTAAGTAAATTAATGAAAGCTTTCATAAAAAACTCCTTTAAAATATTTTTGTTTTGATTATACCACTATAATACCCAAATTCATTATAATATAAGTATCTTTATTTAAATATCATAATAATATTATGTAAACTATAAATGTTAATTGAAATTTTTTAAACCATCATTTAGGTAATCTGTTATACTATTTATATAGATATATTAATTAAGTTATACTAATTCTCGACTATTTTAATGTAACTTAATAATAAAATTAACTTATTACACATTGTGCGCTTGTTGTCACTTTTTAAATGAAAGTATAAGGTTTATAATAGTAGTAATACATAGATTAATTCATACAAATTATTCATTTGTATATTTTTTATGGACATATATTTAGTCGAAATGGTTAATATTGAAAGGGGCTCTGTAGTTAATTATGAATGCTTTACATAAGAAAACAGATGTAATATTAATTGGTGGAGGCATTATGAGTGCTACTTTAGGTACAATGCTTAAAGAATTATCACCAAACTTAGAAATTAAATTATTTGAAAAATTATCAAAACCTGCTGAAGAAAGTTCTAATGAATGGAATAACGCTGGAACTGGACATTCAGCATTATGTGAATTGAATTATACTAAAGAAGAGGCGGATGGTTCAGTTAATATTGATAAAGCTATTCAAATAAATGAACAATTTCAATTATCAAAGCAATTTTGGACATATTTAGTAAACAAAGGTAGTTTAACAGATCCACAATCATTTATTCGTCCTGTACCACATATGAGTTTTGTGTATGGAGACAAAAATGTACAATTTTTGAAAAATAGATGTGATGCATTATCAAAAAATCCATTATTCAATGGTATGACATTTACGGATAATCTTGAGACGTTAAAGCATTGGATGCCACTTATGATGGAAGGGCGTTCGAAAGATGAAACAATTGCCGCAACTAAAATTGAATCTGGTACGGATGTAAACTTTGGGAATTTAACGCGCTCATTATTAAGTGACTTAAAAGATCAGGGTGTTGAGTTAAATTATAATCATTCTGTTCAGAATATTCGAAGAAATGAAGACAATTCATGGCAATTAAAGATCTATAATGCCGAAACTAAAAAGGTTGAATATCACAATACTCAATTTGTGTTTATCGGTGCTGGTGGCGGTAGTTTACCACTTTTACAAAAGACAGGCATTAAGGAAGCTTCTAATATTGGAGGTTTCCCAGTTAGTGGTTTATTTATGGTATGTAATAACGAAGATATTATTGCTAAACACGATGCTAAAGTATACGGTAAAGCAAAAGTTGGCGCGCCACCAATGTCTGTGCCACATTTAGATACTAGATATATTGAAGGTAAACGTTCATTATTATTTGGACCATTTGCTGGATTCTCACCTAAATTCTTGAAAACTGGCTCTAACTTAGATTTATTTGGCTCAGTGAAACCGAATAATATCTTTACGATGTTATCAGCTGGTTTAAAAGAAATGGGATTAACGAAATATTTAGTAGAACAAGTCTTATTGTCAGATGAAAAGCGTTTAGAAGAACTAAAAGAATTTATACCGACTGCTAAGTTAGAAGATTGGGATATCGTAATCGCTGGTCAACGTGTACAAGTCATTAAAGATACAAAAGAAGGAGGAAAGGGTACATTACAATTTGGTACTGAACTTGTAACAAGTGAAGATGGCTCTATTTCTGCGTTATTAGGTGCATCTCCAGGTGCTTCTACTGCTGTACACGTTATGTTGCAGTTACTTGAAAAATGTTTCCCTAATGAATTTGTAAACTGGGAAGATAAAATTAAACAAATGATACCTTCATTTAGAACAAATTTATCTGATAATCCAGAATTATTTAATGAAATTAATACATCAACTTCGAAAGCTTTAGGTTTATATAAGTAAGTTTATGTTGAAAATTGACGTTTGTTAAAAAAATATCAATTATAATTAAAAAAATCCTCTTTAATCACTTTAAATTTTAGTTTAATCGAGTTAAACTATCTTTAATGAAGATTAAGGGGGATTTGTATTATGTTTGAAAAGTTACTTACCTCTATAGGTGTCGGTAATCTAACAATCGATACGCGTTTAGAAAAGATGACTTTTAATGAAGAAGAGCCCATTAAAGGTAAAGTAATATTTAAAGGCGGTTCATGTGATTTAGAAGTTAAATATATTGAATTGTCTCTTATTGAACGTGTCAATAATCAAAATGAGGATAGTGATTTTTCGGAATTTGATTATGAATTGCATAAGCATAAAGTTAATCAATCCTTCTTGATTAAGAAGAAAGACCACCAAGAATACGAATTTGAATTTAAATTAGAACAAATTGAATTCAAAGGCGAGCCAGAAGAAATATTTTTAAAGACACATGTTCATATCGATCAGTCAATTGGTGCTGATGACGAAGAAAAATTAAGTATAGTACGATAACTTATAATGAAGTCTTACAAAGTTGACCTATAACAGGTTAATACTTTGTAGGACTTTTTTATTTAGATAAATAAATCTCTTGAAATAGAACATGTGTTCGTATATAATAGTGGTACAAACAAATGTTCTGGGAGGTGATGTGATGTACAATTACAGTGATTTCCAAGAGAGATATATTTTATGTTTAAGTCATCATAACTTTTTTGCAAATGTGTCATGTGTTTCTAAAGGTATTAACCCAAATGAATATAAATTAGCTGTTATTTCTGATACGAAAAGGCAAGGCGCTATCGTTATTTCTGCTACTGAGCCGTTACAAGAATTAGGAATCAAGACTGGTTCAAGACTATTTGAAATACCACATAGAAATGATATCTTTATTATCAATCCAAATATGAAACAATATATAAACTATGCAAATGCTATTTATAAAGTATTACTTAAATATGTACATGCAGATGATATCCAACAACATCGTATAGATGAAATTTTTATTGATGTGACACATTATTATAAACAATATTGTGATAATCCAATTGAATTTGCTGCAAGGATCCGAACTGAAATAGAACAAGAAACGCAATTAAATTGTCATATAGGTATTGGACCAAACATGTTGTTAAGCAAGTTGGCTTTAGATAATGAGTCTTACCAACATGATCAATTAATTGGAGTATTAAATTATAGCGATATAAGAGATAAAGTGTGGCCGATACATCCATTGCATAAAGTGTGGGGGATAAATGATCGGTTAGAAAAGGAACTAAATGAGCTTGGTTTATATACTGTTGGAGATTTAGCACGCTATCCAGTTAATAAATTAACACAATTATATGGCAAGATGGGTAAGGAATTGAATTTAATCAGTAATGGTATAGATACTAATATCGTACGTGAAACACATAGTATTTATAATCCGGACATTAAATGTGAAGTCGCGCTTGAAAAACAATACCAATATTATGAAATGAAAGAAATCATTCTTCAACAAGTGGAACGTTTAACGAAACAATTAAGATCTAGAAATTTATTAGTTAAGACCATTGCTTTTTCACTGAAAAGTAATGCCAATACAATTTCTAAATCTTACACTTTAAAAGACGGCACGAATATTACGATGGATATATTTAGAGTAATCTGGAGTTTTACAGAACAGTTATGTGATAAACAGGAGAAGTATTCATCATTAAATATTTCGCTTACACAACTCGTGCCAGAACGAGCTCGTGAATTGAATTTATTTATAGATACATTTGAGCGAGAACGTGATGAAGCATTAGTGTTGCTTACTAATGAAATGAGTGTCAATAACACATATAGTAGACAAGAAGAAAGTAATCATCATTTAATTAAACATAACTGAAATATAATAATTAATCGTTTTGTGTTTAAAATGTAAATTTTATTAACATTTGACAAATTCTTTGCACATTTATATACTTATTTTGATTAACAATCAAATATGGGGAGTGGTGCATGGTGATTAAACAAGTTACACCTTATCTTTACTTTAACGGAACTTGCGAAGAAGCGTTAGGGTTTTATAGTGAAGCCTTAGATGGAAGCGTAAGAGAATCACAAACTTATGGTGACGCAGGTGTAGATGCCTCCGAAGATCCTAATAGAATTATACATGCACAATTAGAAGTTAATGGTCATTTATTTATGTTTTCTGATATACCAAATGACGATGATTCACTTCATAAGAAACACAATATATATATTGTGTTAGAATTTGAGACAGAAGAACAAATTAATGAAGTTTATAATATTTTTAAAGAAGGTGGACAAGTTCAAATGGAACTTGGACAAACTTTCTGGGGACAGACATATGCGAAAGTAATCGATCAATTTGGTATAGGTTGGGATTTAACTTATACACATCAATAAAATAAAGTATAAAGAAAAACCATAAACAATTTTTGAGTAAAGTTTATGGTTTTTTAATCTAGTCATTTAATGAATTAACAATTTCTCCCCACGCTCTTTTTCTGTGAGACTGCATAGCTAATCGTGCGGCATGCTTATCTTTAGCTTCTATACATGCAATAATAGCTTTATGTTCAACGATAGATTGATAAGGAGCAGGTCGGTCATTGATCGTAAATAGTCTAGCTCTATATAATTGGTCTGCATGTATATTAATAACGCTACTTAAGCGTGTATTATTTGCAAAACTAATTAAATCCGCATGAAATTGATCATCTAATATAGACCATTCGTATAAATTATTCTGTTCAAGTTGTTCTTGCTGTAATGCAATTAAATGCTTTAAATGTGCTATATTTTCTTCTGTCACTTTTGTTGTCGCTAATTCTACTGCTAAACCATCTAACGTTTCAGTGATTTCATAGATTTCCTTCAAATCATGTTTTTTTATCGGATTGATATGAAAGCCACGCCTCGGAATTAAAGTCAATAATCCTTCAGTTTGTAATCTTACTAAAGCTTCTCTAACAGGCGTACGGCTCATTTCTAAAGCTTCAGCAATTTCCCTTTCTAAAATTGTTTGACCTGGCTCTAGTATTAAATTTTTAATCGCGATACGTAATATATGATAAGCACGAATAGGTAATCGCTGTTCATCTAACTGCTTAGCGATGTCTAGAAGTTTTCCTTTTAAAGAATCATATTCAGTTTGATGTTCCTCTGACATATCTCACCCTCCTCAAAAAAATACACGTCTTTCTTAAAATGAGTTTCCCTCATTATACCAGAAAGACGTGCGGTTATATAAAATGATTAAGAATAAAATTATTGCTTTACATTTGAATGTAAGTTCTCAATAATTGAATCTGCCATTTCTTTAGTTGATGTATTGCCACCTATGTCTATTGTAAGTGCGCCAGAACCTGTCGCTTTCTTAATAGCTTCATTGACTTGATTCGCTTCTTCTTTTAAGCCTAAATGATCTAACATTAATGCTGCACTACCAATAGCTCCAATAGGGTTTGCGATTCCTTTACCAGCAATATCCGGTGCAGAACCATGAACAGATTCAAACATGCTTGGATAACGACGATCTGGGTTTAAGTTTGCACTTGCTGCAATACCTAAACTGCCTGCTAATGCACTACCTAAGTCAGATAATATATCTGCTAATAAGTTAGATGCAACTACGACTTCTAAATCTTCTGGATGTAACACAAAGTGTGCCGCCATAGCATCAACTAACCATTGATCAGTTTCAACATCAGGATATTCTTTGCTCACACGTTTAAATACATCATCCCATAATACCATTCCATATTGTTGCGCATTACTTTTAGTAACACTTGTTACTTTTTTACGTTTACGCTTTCTTGCAGTTTCAAACGCATATCTAATCACACGTTCACAACCTTTTTCTGTAAATAAAGATGATTGAACGGCTACTTCATTGCCTTCACCTCTACCAGTAAAGTTACGACCACCAACACCTGAATATTCACCTTCAGAATTCTCACGGATTAGTACCCAATTTAAAGATTCAACATCAGGATGATTTAATTTACTTTCAACACCTGGTAAAAATTCAACTGGACGAATATTTGCCCATTGGTCAAAACCTTGACATATAGCAATTCTCAATCCCCATAAGCTAATATGGTCGGGAACATTTGGGAACCCTACAGCACCAAAGTATATAGCATCATAGTCTTTTAAAGTTTCTAATCCATCTTCAGCCATCATGCGACCATTTTCTAAATAGTACTCACATCCCCAAGGGAAGTAATCAAAATCAAATGAAAATTGATTATTGGATTGCTCTGCTAAATGATCTAATACACGAACCCCTTCGTTAATAACTTCTTTACCAATACCATCACCTGGAATGACAGCGATTTTAAATGTTTTTTGTTGTGACATGATACATAACCTCCTGTTTCTTTGTGATACATCCATTATTAAATAATGTATACGTTGTTGTCAATGTATAACTTAAAAAGAAAAATATTTCACTAATTCATTGACTTAATGTATACGTTAATGTATGATGATTGAAATGAAAACGCTATCAAATTTTGAAATAAGGGGTGCTTAGAATGGACGGTTCAATAATTACTTTAATATTTTTAGTATTTGCAATTGTTATGTTTGCTTGGGAAAAGATACCGTTAGCAGTAACTGCAATGATTGTCGCAATAGGGTTAGTTATAACAGGCGTGCTCAAACCTGAAGAAGCTTTTGCAGGATTTGTCGATAGTAACGTACTATTATTTATGGCCATGTTTATTGTTGGCGGTGCGTTTTTCGAAACGGGAATGGCTCAAAAAATAGGGGGAATCGTCACAAAATTTGCTAAAACTGAAAAACAATTAATTATTTCTGTTATGTTAATAACTGGTTTAATGTCAGGTGTACTTTCTAATACAGGTACTGCCGCAGTTTTAATACCAGTTGTAATTGGTATCGCAGCAAAATCCGGTTTCTCAAGATCTACTTTACTCTTACCATTAGTTTTTGCAGCTGCAATGGGTGGTAACTTAAGTTTAATTGGGGCGCCAGGTAATATGATTGCACAATCAGCACTTAAACAAATAGGTGATGGGTTTGGATTTTTTGAATATGCAAAAGTAGGGTTACCAATTCTGATTATCGGTATATTATATTTCACTTTAATTGGACATAAATTATTACCAAAAAGAGAAGAAGTTGATCTTGAAGAAGATTCAATATATGCTCAAGAAGTTGATTATTCAAAGGTTCCAAAATGGAAACAAGTTATGTCTTTAGGCGTATTGATTTTAACCGTTATTGCAATGATTTTTGAACAGCAAATAGGTATTGCGTTACATGTTTCTGCATGGATTGGTGCTCTAGTATTAATAGCAACCAGAGTTATTCCAGAGAAAAAAGCAATGAGATCAATTGATATGAATACGATATTATTATTTGTAGGTTCACTTGCTTTAGCAAATGCTATTCAAGTATCTGGTGCAGGAAAGGTTATTGCCAGTACGTTAATAAGTACTTTAGGAAAAGACCCTTCTCCTTATGTATTATTATTTGTTATTCTCGTGTTATCTGCTACGATGACGAATTTTATGTCCAATACCGCAACAACTGCATTATTAGTGCCAATTAGTATATCTATAGCAAATGGTATGGGGGCTGATCCTAGCGCTGTATTGATGGCGACTGTAATCGGTGGTTCACTAGCATTTGCGACACCAATTGGTATGCCTGCTAATACAATGGTTTATGGTCTTGGAGGATTTAAGTTTAAAGACTATGCTATTGCGGGTATCCCACTTATTATTTTATCTATCATTGTTTCAATGATTCTGTTACCAATATTCTTCCCATTTTATTAATTAAATCTGTTAATTTTACATTTTTTCTGTAACATATAAATAGAACGAAATCTTAAGAAGGTGGCGATATTCATGAAAGTATTAATTGCACCAGATTCCTTTAAAGGTAGTATAGATGCGCTAAGTGCTGCGCAAGCGATAGAACGTGGCATTTTAACAGTAGATTCAGAAACTAAAACGTTTCTTCTTCCAATGGCAGATGGTGGAGAAGGCACGATGATTAATTTAGTGCAAGCTACTGAAGGAACAGTAGTTGAATTTAATAGTATAGATCCATTATCAAGACCTATACAATCAAGTTATGGTATAACTGGCGATGGAAAGACAGCTATTATCGAACTAGCAACGAGTTCGGGTATTGATTTACTTAAACGAGAAGAACTTAATCCGATACATACGACCACTTATGGTACAGGATTACTTATTAAAGATGCTGTTGAAAAAGGTATTAAACATTTTATTGTTTGTTTAGGTGGAAGTGCTACAAATGATGCGGGTATAGGATTGTTACAAGCATTAGGATATCAATTTCTAGATGAAAATGGTGTAGATATACCATTTGGTGCACAACATATTCATAATATTGAAACGATAGTTGAATCAAACGTTATGCCACAAATTAAGGATGTTAAATTTGAAATTGCTTGCGATGTGACGAATCCATTTGTCGGTAAACAAGGTTCAAGTTATATATTTGGCCCTCAAAAAGGTGCCACACCAGAAATCGTTGAGAGGCTAGATCAGTCACTTATTCATTTTGCAGATGTTATTAAGACATTTAAAGGCAAAGAAATAAGCAATATAGAAGGTGCTGGCGCTGCAGGTGGAACAGCAGGCGGCATGTTAGCATTCTTAAATGCAGAATTAAAAAGAGGTATCGAACTAGTAGTAGATTTTGTGAATTTTAAAGATATTATTAAAGAAAATGAAATAGACTTGATTATCACTGGTGAAGGTAAAATCGATGGACAAACTTCTGGAGGAAAAGTCATATCAGGAATTGCACAAATTGCAAAATCTTATCAAATACCTGTTATCGCAATTGGTGGTACAGTTGAGAGGCCATTGTCAGCACTTCATGAGCAAGGTTTAACTGCGGCATTTAGTATTGCAAATGGTCCAATAACTTTAGAAGAAGCGATGAATAATGGTGATAAACTCATTGAACAACAAACTGAACAAATTTTTAGAGCGCTTAAATTGAATTAATAAAAAGAGGTGGGAAATTATCCCATCTCTTTTTAATGATTATACCGATATTTCTGAACTTGATGAATAATAAAGACGCCACATATCATGAATAAGATAGCTAAAATAAGTGTGAATTTAAAATCAATTATACTTGTAATAAGTAATGCAATCGTTGTTACAACACCATTAAATATAGCAATCGGTACTTGGGTCTTATTGTGATCTTTATGGTCAGCACCAGCACCTGTTGATGATAGTATGGTCGTATCTGATATTGGAGAACTATGATCCCCAAAGATACCTCCAGAAATAACGGCTCCTATACAAACTGCTAACGAAATGTCTAAATGATATCCTAATGGAATTGCGAGAGGTAACATAATAGCAAATGTTCCCCAAGATGTTCCGTTTGCGAAAGACATACATGCACCTACAAGGAATATTAAAGCAGGTACAATAGCAGGTGGGATTGTGCCATCGATGACTTGAACGATGTAGTTAGCCGTTCCTAATTTGTCCAATACACTTCCTAAAGACCATGCTAATACTAAAATAACTAAAATATCTGTCATATTTTTCATACCGGACGTATAAATATTTAATGATTGGCTAATTGTTTTAACTTTATAAAATAACATTAATAAGATAATTGAAATAGCTGCAAAGAAATAAGATAAACTTAAAGCTATTCTGAAATCTTTACCTTCCACACTTTGGAACGGGAAGCCTTTAGGTGCTAATAAAGTAAACAATGAAACAATTAAAATGACAATAGGTAACCAAATTAGAATGGGTTTACTTTTATTTTCCACATCTTTATCGACTTCCACACTTTCTCTTAATGGCTTCGCATTGTCCCAATAAATTTGACCAGTATTCATTATTCGATCCTCAGCTGACTTCATAGGTCCGAAATCTAATTTTAATAAAATGATGAGAGGAACGATTAATACCGCAAGGACTGGATAAATAAAGTAGGGTAATGAAACCATAAAGGCATCCCATGAGGACATATCTATACTTAATCGCTTAAATTCTGTATCAATTAACCCCATAATATAAACGCCCCAACCAATAAATGGTACCATTACAGAAACTGGCGATGCAGTTGAATCAATAATCCAAGCTAATTTTTCTCGAGAAATCTTCGCTTTATCAAATAAACTTTCATAAATTGGTCCAACAATTAAAGGTGTGCCCATTTCAGAAAAGAATATTATAATACCACTAAACCAAGCAGCGAGTTGAATTTTGATACGACTTTTCGCACCGGATATAAATCGATTTGCAAATGTCTTAGCACCACCTGAATTCTCAAGCAATGCGACAAATCCACCGATAAACACTAATAAAATAAGAATTCCAGCATTATATTCATCCGCAACTGTGCTGTACAAATAATCTCCAAGTAATTTTTTTAAAGAAGATATTGGATGAAAACTCGTTAACAAGAGTATGCCTGAAAATAATCCTAAAAATAATGAAACAATAACACTTCTTGTAAGTAATACCATAATAATGGCTATAATTGGAGGAATAATCGACCAAAAGCCAAAATGATCCATAAAATTACCCCCTTCAAAATATTCTGAAATATGTAATTATTTAATCTTCACATATAATGACGAATAAGTAAATATGATATTAATAAATTAGCAATGATATGTATTCTTATGCGAAGAATTTGTGACAATTATATATAACAAAATGACAAGTATAGTTGTCATTTTGACTATAATCATGTATATTATAAATGTAGGTGGTGGTCAAATGAGAAATAGGGTAAAAGAGTTAAGAGCTCGGGAAGGATTTAACCAAACTGAATTGGCTAAAAGAGCAGGTATTTCAAGACAAACAGTTTCTTTGATAGAACGGAATAACTTTATGCCATCTGTATTGACTGCTGTAAGAATAGCAAGAATACTCAAAGAAAATGTTGAAGATATTTTCATATTCGAGGAGGATGAATTATGAAAAAGAATAAAATTATGTTAATTGGTAACTTTATATTATATATGCTGATCGGTGGTTTAGTAGGTGGATTACTTACAAGTATTTTTAAGAAAGGTCACGACTTTTTAGAAATTGAACTTACAACAGTGCAAACTGATATTACTGCCACCATTTTAACTATTGTATATATTATTTTAATAATCATCTTAATTAATGTTTATAAAAAAGCTGAAAAATATAGAAAATATGAAACAAACCCAGAAAATGAAGATGAAATAGAAATACAGTTAGAAAAAACATTAATTTACCCACCCATATTGCTTGGTATCATTATGACAATAGCATTAACAATCTTAAACATCGTCATTAACTTAACAAAAGAACCAAGTATGCTGTCATTGTTAATTGCAATCGTTTCATTAATATCAACAGCACCAATATCATATATGCATTTATCTAAATTGAGAAAATTATATCCAGAACGAAACTATCCAAAAGCAGGAGATAAACAATTAAACGAAAAAATGATTGATATGATGGATAGTGGAGAACAGTATATTACATTAATTGCACTACAAAAAACTTATACACTGAACCAACAATTAATAATCGGATGTATAGCACTAGCATCAATTTTCTCAATTTCTTCAGACAATAATCAATTCTTTAGTGTGTCATTATTGATTATTTTATATTTAGTCAATACAATGTATTACTCTAAAAAAGTATCAGAATCAATATAAAAAACTGCCTAATACGGGCAGTTTTTTGTTTGAGTATAGGAGGATGTGAGTTAAAGCTGGAGTAAACAATAGAAGTGAGCCAAGTCTTAGCTTAACGCCTAACTTAAGCCAAGAGATTGTGCAAGTCATGGCTTAATGTCTAACTTAAGCCAAGAGATTGTCCAAGTCATGGCTTAACGACCAACTTAAGCCAAGAGATCACTCAAGTCTTAGCTTAATGTCTAACTTAAGCCAAGAGATTGTGAAAGTCATGGCTTAATGCCTAACTTAAGCCAAGAGATAGCCAAAGTCTGTACTGAACCCAAAAATCTAAACCTTAATTAGTATATTATTTCAAAGGTTTGTCTCCTGTAATTTTTGGGAGATAAGCCTTTTAATTTTGATTTGATTCTTTCGTTATTATAAAAATTGATATATTGATGAATAGCTTGTTCAAGGTCCTGAAAATCTTTAAATTCTTGGCCATAATACATTTCTTGTTTAAGTAACCCAAAAAAGTTTTCCATAACTGAATTATCTAGACAATTACCTTTTCTAGACATACTTTGAAATATTTTATGGTCTTTTAATAATCTAGTGTATTGCGAATGTTGATAATGCCAGCCTTGATCTGAATGAATCGTTAAACGGTGGTCTAGGTTTGGACGACGCTCTATCATTTCTTTTAATGGATTGATGACTATATCTAATGTTGGACGACTTGAGATTTTAAAGCTGAAAATCTCTGAACTATATAAGTCCATAAAAGGTGATAAATATAATTTCTGACCATTCATTAATTTGAACTCTGTAATATCTGTTACGACTTTTTGAAATGGGAGACTTGTTTTAAATCTACGATTTAATATATTTTGAGCTACTTTACCAACTTTACCTTTAAAGGAACGATACTTACGTCCTCTATGTGTGAACTTTGTACAAGTTAGATTATATTCTTTCATGATTCTTAGTACTTTTTTATGATTTACGATAAGACCTCTATTTCTTAGTGCTTGTGTAACACGACGATAACCATAGGTATGGTTTGATTCTTCACATATCTCTTTTATTACTTGAATCAATGTTTCATCTTTATCAGCTTTACTAAGTTGATTTATCCAATAATAGTATACAGATTTAGCTATTTGAACGACTTTAAATAAGATACTTAATCGTATATTATATATTTCATGTAATGCCTTAATGACCTTTACTATTTCTGATTTTTGCTTCCGTAAATGTCGGTCAAGGCCTGTAACTTTTTTTGATAGGCTATACCTGCCTTTAACGTCTCAACTTCATTTCTAAGTCTTTCAAGTTCTTCACGTTCATTTTCATTTAAAGGTAAATTTTTATTATCTGATTTAGCTCGTTTTTTAGTCATAGTGTGAGATCGTCCCTTTTGTTTATTATCTATATCAAGACGACACTTTTCATCAAATTGATGTTGCCAATTGGCAATGATAATAGAATTAATAATTCTAAAGTGATTCGCAGTATCTTGATAAGACAACATATTTTCTTGTCTAAATTTTAAAACAGATAATTTAAATTCGCTAGTATAAACAGTATTTCTACTTTTTATTTCTAAACCTTCTTCTCCAAACTCTTTATATTGATTGACCCAAATCCGAATGACAGACCAACTTGAAACACCATATTTTAAAGCAATTGTTCTATAACTTTGATTTCCTTCTAAATATTCTTTTACAAGTTTTATTTTGAATTTAAAATCATATTTTTTCATCATAAGAATGCACCCCAATAATTTGATTTGTTTAGGTCAAATATTTGGGTTCACATCAGGCATGGCTTAATGCTCAATTTGAGCCAAGAGGTCATCCACAATCATTTACTCAAATCAAAACAAAGCCAAGAGACCTTAAATCTCTTGGCTTTTTTTCCTAATCTCGATATTCAATATTACAATGTATACGTATCAAATGATTGTAAGGCTTCGATTGCGCTATCTCTATCTGTGCTTGATTTGAAGCTTAACCTTAATGCACCCATAATATCTTCTCTTACTTCTAATATTCGGATATTTGTTATTGATATGTGATTTTGTCCGAGTATTCTTGTTACTTCACTGATCATACCGGGTTTATCTGGGATATCAACATATAAATCGAATGTTGAAGTTAGGGCACCTTGCTCTTTTATAGGGAGTTGGTCTCTATATGTTTTGGCTGATTGATAAAAATCATGAATTAATGCTGGATTTCCTTCTTCAATCATTTCTTTCGTATGTGTCATTTGTTCAATCCAATTTTCCATAAGTGTGACAAGATGTTCTTTATTTTCTAATGTGATGTCGCGCCACATATCAGCATTACTGCTCGCGATACGTGTGATGTCACGGAAACCGCCTGCTGCTAACAATCTGACATATTCTGAAATTTGTGTATTTTCTTCGTTCATATGAATTAAACTTGATGCGATGACATGTGGAAAATGACTGACGACACCTGTTACATAGTCATGTTCTTTTGCTGACATTTTGATGAATTTTGCTTTAGTCGGTTCTAGCAAATGTTTGACTTCACTATAAGCCGCTTCATTTATCGCTTGATCATATATCAATACATAATAAGCATTCTCGAATAAATGTTTTTTAGAATTTGTGACACCTGACTTATGACTACCTGCCATTGGATGTCCACCGATTAAATGAATATCTTGTTCTAATAATTGTGATTCTAGTGAACTTAATCCTAATTTCGTACTACCTGTATCGGTAACGATTAATCCTGGTTTAGTATCAATCTCTAATAATCGCTTACCGTATTCGATTGATTGTTGTACGGGTGTGGCTAATATAATTAAATCTGCTTGACGAGCACTAGAATCAAAGTCTGTTGCGATTTCATCTATAATTTTCATAGATAATGCGATTTCTGAATGTTTTTCAAAATAATCGTAACCTGTTATATGTAAATTGGGATGATAAAATTTAATATTTTGTATTAAACTCCCACCAATTAATCCTAGTCCAACTATAAATACGTGTTGCATAAAATCCCTCCAATACTTTAATAGTTTAAAGCAAGTTAGCGTGTGAAAGCAAGTGTTATTGATTTATTTTTTTAAAAGTATAGAATGATAATAAATGTATAAGGAGTGGTAATATGACAATTAACGTAAAAGAAACGATCGATACAATTAAAGAACTTGTATACATTAATAGTCCATCGGGATTTGCTGATCCAGCAGTTGAATATTGTAGAAAAGTTGCTGAGTCATTAAATTATGATACGAGTGTAACACACAAAGGTGGATTATTTATCAACGTACCAGGAAAAAATGAAGATGCACAACGACTGATTACAGCACACGTAGACACATTAGGTGCAATTGTTAAAGATATTAAAGAAGATGGTAGATTGCAATTAGATTTAATAGGGGGATTTAGTTGGAATGCGATTGAAGGGGAATTTTGTACCATCACTACGCAAAGTGGAAAAGAAATAACAGGTACCATTTGTTTACATGAAACAAGTGTCCATGTTTATAAAAATAATACTGAAATTCCACGAAATGCCGAACATATGGAAGTCAGATTAGATGAAAAAACATTTAATCCTGAAGATACAAGAGCACTAGGTATTGAAATTGGAGATGCTGTGAGCTTCGATCCAAGATTTGTGCATACAGAATCAGGATTTGTTAAATCTCGTCACCTTGATGATAAAGCAAGTGTTGCGATGATATTACAATTTTTAAAATATCTTAAAGAAGAAAATGTCGAATTACCACATACGACACAATTTTATATATCAAACAATGAAGAAATTGGATATGGTGCAAATTCAAGTATTTCAGATAAAGTTGTAGAATTTATCGCATTTGATATGGGTGCATTAGGAGATGGGCAAGCTTCTGATGAATACACAGTATCTATTTGTGTAAAAGATGCTTCAGGTCCATATCATGTAGGTTTAAGAAATCATTTAGTCAATTTATGTAAAGAAAATGATATTCAATATAAATTAGATATATATCCTTATTATTGTTCTGATGCTTCTGCTGCTTTACATGCAGGCGCTGATATTAGACATGGATTATTCGGTGCAGGTATTGAATCTTCACACGCTTTAGAACGCACACATGAAGATTCAATTCTTGAAAGTGAAAAGTTATTAAGAGCATATTGTTTATCAGAAATTAAAAACTAATCAGAATTTAAGGGTTGACATTTAAAATTTATTCTCGTATAGTGATATTTAATTAATCCGAAGAAATCATTCGGAATTTGAAAGATGAGTATCTCGTGTTGATAGTAGCAAATAGAAAGCTAATGGTTGATGTAAATTAGCACTACACACATAGAGAGAATTGGGCTTTCAAATTATCAATTAAATGAAATTTAGAGTGAACATGAAATTCAATGTTAACTAAGGTGGCACCACGGTAACGCGTCCTTACAGATAGCGTATACTGTGGTGTCTTTTTGTATACCTAAATCAGTGGTCATAAGTATAAATTAAAGCCTGTAGCAATCAGAAAGTTAGTGGTTGATGTAAACTAACACAGTTTAATTTAGAAATGGGGACCATGTAGAAATAATTGAATATTTAATGAGTGAATAAGTTCTAGACTTATTAATGAAGGTGGTACCGCGCATAAGCGTCCTGTTTAATTAGGATGTTTATGCGCGGTTTTTTATTAAGGAGGATTAAGATGATTATTAAATTTAAAAAGTTAAATGCTGATATTACCCCAGAAACTTTAGGACAAATAAATCGTAAGAAAATGATTTTAGAAAGTGCCAGTACAGATCAAATGAAAGGTAGATTTTCAATTGTAGCATTTGATGCAGTTGGAAAAGTGAATTTATATGATAATTATTTACAAATATTCATAAATGAAGATGAACAACTTATAAATGAACGTCCATATGAAGCATTAGAGGATTTCATCAATGATATGAAAGTTGATGAAGTTCCAGAAGCTTTAACACATTTACCATTTGTGTCTGGCATGATCGGGTACTGTAGTTTCGATTTAATTAGGTATCAAAATAAATTACTTAAACAAATTGAATTGAAATCAGATATCCCAGACGCTTCATTTAATCTCGTTGAATCTGTATACGTATTTGATCATTTTAAAGAAGAATTGTTTGTTATCACATCTAATCTTTTTAGTCAGAATACAGAAACACAAGTTGAACATGAGCTCAATAAAATGGTTGAAACATTAAAAGATATTTCACTATTTCAAAATAAAATTGATCATACATTAAGAGGTGAACTTGAAACAAATATAAGTGAAGAAGATTTCATGCAAGAAGTCGAATATTATAAATCGCTTATTAGTAAAGGTGATATGTTCCAAGTCGTACCTTCAAGAATTTATAAATATAAACATTACTTTAACGAACAACATAAAGATACATTGAAGCTTCAAATATATAAAAATTTAAAAAGACAAAACCCAAGTCCATATATGTATTACATTGACGATGAAGAAAGAACTATCATCGGATCTTCACCAGAAAGTTTCATTAAGAAACAAGGTGACATCATTACAACGAACCCGATAGCAGGTACAAACAAAAGAGGTCAAACAGAAGAAGAAGATAAACAAAATGAAATTGCACTGATTACAGATGAAAAAGAATTAGCTGAACATCGTATGCTTGTCGATCTTGGAAGAAATGATTTAAATATGATTGCTCAAACAGGTTCAGTATATATGCCTAAGTTAATGACTGTTGAAAGATTTGAACATGTTATGCATATCGTCTCAATCGTCGAAGGTAAAATTAGACCAGACATTACACCGCTTCAAATGATTACAGCTTTATTACCAGCAGGAACAGTATCTGGTGCACCTAAGACGAGAGCAATCACAAGAATTTATGAAAGCAGAAAAAGAAAACGCGGGATATACGCTGGAGGTGTTGGCTATATTAATTGCACCCATGATTTAGATTTTGCTTTAACAATTAGAACAATGGTTGTAGATAACGAATATGTAAATGTAGAAGCTGGCTGCGGTGTTGTATATGATTCAAACCCACAAAAAGAATTAAAAGAAACGATGATCAAAGCAAAAAGTTTATTGGAGGTTACACCATGATATTAGTAATTGATAATTATGATTCATTCACATATAACTTAGTAGATTTAATTAAGCAACATGATGATGTCGTGATCTATCATCCGGATGAGGCACCGTTCAATTTAAATATTGATGGATTAGTTATATCTCCAGGACCTGGTCATCCTGATGATACAGAAGACTTAAAAAATTTAATAGAAGCATATAAAGATAAACCGATATTAGGTATTTGTTTAGGTGCTCAAGCTTTAACAACATATTACGGTGGAGAAGTTGTCGTCGGGAAAGAAGTTAAACACGGTAAAGTAGATCAAATTGATATTATCGAAACTTCTAAATTGTATCAAGAATGCGAGCAGCATTTTAATATTATGAGATATCACTCATTAATTAGTGATGAAAAAACATTTCCGAACACGTTAAAAATTACAGGAAGAACGAAAGATTCCATACAATCATTCGAACATAAAGTAAAACCACATTTTGGGATACAATTTCATCCTGAATCATTTGCTTCAGATCATGGAAATGAAATTGTAAAAGCTTTTATCGACATAACAAGGGAAGGTGCAAATTATGAACACATTAAAACAACTCATTCAGTATCATGATTTATCGCAACAAGAAATGAAATCATTTGTAGATTTAATGATGGATGAACAAGCAGATGTATCATTAAAGGTTGCACATTTAGTGGCATTAAGTATGAAAGGTGAAACATCAGATGAATTATCGAACTTAAGTCAAAGTTTAATCGAAACAACATATAAAGAAAGACCTTATTTAGAAGATAGTATTTGTGTTTGTGGCACAGGTGGTGACCATTCTGGCAGCTTTAATATTTCAACAACCGCTTCATTTGTCGTTGCGGCAGCTGGCTTAAAAGTTTTGAAACATGGTAATAAAAGTATTACATCTAAAACAGGTAGCATTGATATCTTATCTGCTTTAAATATTCAAACAACACCTATTAAAGATGCGACAGAAAAAGTGAATGCAACAAATTTAGCATTTTTAAGTGCAACTGAAACATACCCGATTATGAAAACTGTCCAACCTGTTCGTAAATCAATACCAACACCAACAACATTTAATTTACTTGGACCAATGATTCATCCATATCATTTAGATTATCAAGTGATGGGCGTTTATGATGAAACGAAACTTAAAATTATTGCTGAAGCTATTTATAAATTAGGAAGAAAACGTGCCATTATCGTGCATGGTGCAGGTGGAATGGACGAGGCTACTTTATCTGGTGACAACATTATATATGAAGTATCTCAAGATGAAGGCATTAAACATTATACTGTAAATGCTGAAGACTACGGATTACAATCAGCGCCTAACGAATCATTAAAAGGTGGAACACCTGAAGAAAACAAAGTCATTACTTTAGATATTTTAACAGGACAAGATCATGGCCCTAAAAGAGATGTCGTTGTATTAAATGCTGCTTTAGCGTTATATGCTGGTCAAAAAGTAGACTCTATCAAAGAGGGTATTACGTTAGCAGAGTCTTTAATAGATGATAAACATGCATTAAATATATTAGAAGCTGTAGGAGGCAAAGTTTATGACAATATTGGATGAGATTGTAGAATATAAAAAAACATTACTAAATAATCAATATTATGAACAAAAATTAAACACATTGGAGAAAGTCGATGTAGAACATAAAACATCTTTCTTAAGTCGTACACAGCATGATAATAAATTAAATATTATTGCTGAATTAAAAGCAAAAAGTCCTACAGTATCAGATATTCCGAAACGAGATATGGCTACTCAAATTAAATTATATGAACAATACGGTGCATCTGCTATATCTATATTAACGGATGAAAAATATTTCGACGGTAGTTACGAAAGGTTACAAAGTTTAACAACTAAGACGACATTACCTGTATTATGTAAAGATTTTATGATTGATAAAAGACAAATTGACTTAGCACATCATGTTGGTGCCTCTATCGTATTATTAATCGTGAATATTTTATCAAAAGAAGAACTCGAAACTTTATACGCATATGCGACAGAAAAAGGTTTAGAAGTACTTGTCGAAGTGCATGATAAAGAAGAACTCGATATTGCACATGAAATTGGTGCACTGTTAATTGGCGTTAATAATCGTGACTTAAAAAGATTTGTCACAGACGTTAAACATACAAATGAGATCTTAACACAAATTAAACCAGGTGTGACATACATTTCTGAAAGTGGTATTCGTACTTTAGATGATGTGAAAAGTATTATCGGTAGTGGTATTGATGGCGCACTAATTGGGGAATCATTAATGAAACATCCAAACTTAGATGAATTTTTACCAAGTTTACGACTAGAAAAACAAGGTGAGCAACATGTTTATTAAATGTTGTGGCTTTCAAGATAAAGAAGCTATCGAAACAGCTGTATTGAATCATGTCGATGCAATTGGATTTATCACGTATCCAAAAAGTAAACGATATGTATCTGTTGAAGAAATAAAGTCATTAAGTAAAGATATTCCCCAAACGATTGATATCGTAGCTGTCGTTGTGAATTTAACGATGGTAGAAATTGATGAACTTAATCGAGAAACTTCTATTAATACACTTCAATTTCATGGTGATGAATCTGTATCATTTATACAAGAGGTTAAAGAAAAGTATCCACATATTAAAATTTATAAAGCTTTACCAGCTAATGATCAATTACTTACTAATATAGAAGCTTTTAAAAATGAAGTAGATTTATTTTTAATTGACACGCCTTCAAAAGATTATGGTGGTACTGGGGTATCTTATGACTGGTCCATATTAAATGCATTAAACAATATTCCGTATTTAATTGCTGGTGGTATTAATATAGATAAAATTAAACAAATCGAATCATTAAACTTTAATCATAATGGTTATGACATATCAAGTGGAATTGAAACGAACGGACACAAAGATAAAGAGAAAATTAAAGCATTACTAACATATGTAAAGGAATGATTGAATTGAATAAAAATATACAATTAGATGCAGATGAATTAGGATTTTTCGGTGAATTTGGTGGCCAATATGTACCAGAAACATTAATGCCAGCTATACAAGAATTAAACGATACGTATCAACAATTAAAAAACGATCCGGAATTTCATAAAACATTAAATGCTTATTTAAAAGATTATGTAGGTAGAGAAACACCTTTAACATATGCTGAGCGTTATACAGAAGCACTTGGCGGCGCAAAAATATACTTAAAAAGAGAAGATTTAAATCATACTGGTGCTCACAAAATTAATAACGCATTAGGACAAGCACTTATCGCAAAAAAAATGGGTAAAAGAAAGCTCGTTGCTGAAACTGGAGCCGGTCAACATGGTGTGGCAAGTGCAACAATTGCAGCACTGTTTGATATGGAACTTATCGTATTTATGGGTGAAGAAGATATTGAAAGACAAGCATTAAATGTGTTCAGAATGGAATTGTTAGGCGCTAAAGTTGTACCTGTCACAGACGGACAAGGTACGCTATCAGATGCAGTAAATAAAGCATTACAATATTGGGTTTCACATGTTGAAGATACACATTATTTACTTGGATCAGCGCTAGGACCACATCCATTCCCAACAATTGTAAGAGATTTACAAAGTGTGATTGGTAAAGAAATTAAGAAACAAATATTAGAGAAAGAATCTCGATTACCAGATGCAGTCGTTGCATGTATTGGTGGCGGTTCAAATGCAATTGGTACATTCTATCCATTTGTAAATGATGAGTCTGTTAAATTATACGGCGTTGAAGCTGCTGGTGAAGGTGTAGATACTACTAAACACGCTTTAGCTATTGAAAAAGGGAAACCAGGCGTGTTACATGGTTCTAGAATGTATTTAATTCAAGATGAAAATGGACAAGTCGAACTTGCGCATTCAATTTCAGCAGGATTAGATTATCCAGGCGTAGGTCCAGAACATAGTTATTATAACAATATTGGTCGTGTTCAATATCCGAATGCAAGTGATACTGAAGCGATGGATGCGCTAATTAAATTTACACAATTAGAAGGTATTATTCCAGCTATTGAAAGTGCGCATGCATTGAGTTACGTAGAGAAATTAGCGCCAACAATGGATAAAGATGAAATTATTGTTGTGACGGTTTCTGGTAGAGGAGATAAAGACATGGAAACAATTAGAAAGTATATGCAAGAGAAGGGGGATCATCATGCATAAATTATTTATACCATATGTCATGGGGAACAAAGGTTTTATAGATTCAGTCAAACTTATGGACGAAAATGGCGCAGATTATATAGAAATTGGTTTACCTTTCTCAGATCCTGTAGCTGATGGTCCAACAATTATGGCAGCTGGACAAGAAGCCATTAAACAAGGTATGTCTGTTAATAAAATTATTGATCAACTGATTGAACATAAAGATGAAATCAATACGCCATACTTATTTATGACTTATTATAATTTAATTGATGCTTATGGTGTCGACTCTTTTATAGAACGAATTGCTGAAGCAAATGTTTACGGTTTAATCATTCCAGATTTACCATTTGAACTTGGACAAAGATTTAAAAAGCATTTACAGCCTAAAAACATTAAATTAATTTCTTTAATTGCGATGACTTCTAGTGATGAACGAATTAAGCAAATAGCTGAGCATGCAGAAGGATTTATTTACACAGTTACAATGAATGCGACGACTGGTGATGGCAGAGGTTTCCACGAATCTTTAAAAGATAAAATTAAATTTATACAACAACATGCTAATGTACCAGTTGTTTGTGGATTTGGTATTAGAACTGAAGAACATGCTAAAGAAATAAAGTCATTTAGTGACGGCATTGTGATTGGTAGTGAAATTGTTAAAAGATTAAAGAATGATTCAATAGAACAAACTCAAGCATATTTACAAAGTATTAGAAAAGCTTTAGATGAAGATTAAAAAAGCATAACCCTTAATAGAAGAAAAAGAAACACACTTCATGTATAATCGACATTAACAAATGAAAAGGAGTGTTTCTAATGAGCAAAAAAGTTCTCATAGTTGTTACAAATGCATCTCAATTTAAAGATGGAAAACCAACTGGGTTATGGCTAGAAGAAGCAGCAATTCCTTATAAAGTATTTATTAAAAATGGATTAGAAGTGGATATTGCATCTGTAAAAGGTGGCAGTGTTCCGATAGATCCAAATTCAACTCAAAATGACGAAGCGAAAGAATATCATGACGTATTAGAAAAGTTACAACAAACATATAGTATTAGAGACATCGTGTTTGAGAGTTATGATGGCATATTCTTACCTGGTGGTCATGGAACAGTATTTGACTTCCCAAATAATGAAGACTTGGAAGATATGCTAGCATATTATAGAAATAACGATAAGGTGATTGGTGCAGTTTGCCACGGTCCAAGTGCATTTGTTGGCGCTAAGCTTCCAAATGGGAACTATTTAGTGGATGGTGTTAAATTAACTGCTTTTACTGATAGTGAAGAAAAAGCAATGAATTTAGAAAATGATGTACCATTCTTGCTACAAACACAACTTGAAAAGCAAGGTGCTCGATTCGTTAAAGGTGCTGACTTTGAATCGCATACAGTTGCAGACGGTAAATTTGTCACAGGACAAAATCCGAATTCTAGTGAAGAGGTTGCCGAAAAATTTGTAAATGTATTAAAATAGTTAAGCAATATAAATAAAAACCTGCCATTTGGTAGGTTTTTATTTATGAAATAATGGTATAGTAATGAGTATTATTTTAGAATAAAGACAAAATATTGTATAATTGTAACAAATACATAAAAATGAGATTGGGAGTATTGTATAAATGAAATTTACAAATTTAACAACTGGTGAATTTGAAGCTTTTACAAATAAAATGCCGTACGCGCATTTTACACAAGCAGTAGGTAATTATGAATTAAAAACATCTGAAGGCACTTCAACACATTTAGTAGGGGTCAAAGATAATCAAGGTGAAGTATTAGCTGCGTGTCTGTTAACAAGTGTACCAGTTATGAAGATGTTTAATTACTTTTACTCAAATAGAGGACCAGTAATGGATTATGACAACAAAGAACTTGTTGACTTTTTCTTTAAAGAAATCGTGAGCTATTTAAAAAGTTATAAGGGATTATTCTTTAGAATCGATCCTTACTTGCCATATCAATTAAGAGATCATGATGGCAATATTAAAAAATCATTCAACCGTGATGGTTTAATTAAACAATTTGAATCATTAGGCTATGAACATCAAGGCTTCACAACTGGTTTCCACCCAATACATCAAATTAGATGGCATTCTGTACTTGATTTAGAAGGTATGGACGAAAAGACGCTCATCAAGAACATGGATAGTTTGAGAAAAAGAAATACTAAAAAAGTTCAAAAAAATGGTGTTAAAGTACGTTACTTATCTAAAGATGAAATGCCGATATTCCGTCAATTTATGGAAGATACAACAGAGAAGAAAGATTTCAACGATCGTGGCGATGACTTCTATTACAACAGATTAAAATACTTTGAAAATGTAAAGATTCCTTTAGCTTATATAGACTTTGAAACTTACATTCCACAATTAGAAAAAGACCATGAACAATACAACAAAGATATTGCGAAAGCTGAAAAAGATTTAGAAAAGAAACCAGATAATCAAAAGACAATTAATAAAATAGACAATTTAAAACAGCAAAGAGAAGCAAATGAAGCTAAATTAGAAGAAGCACGTCAATTACAACAAGAACATGGAGATACATTACCAATAGCAGCAGGTTTCTTCATTATTAATCCATTTGAAGTTGTATACTATGCAGGTGGTTCATCAAATGAATATCGTCACTTTGCAGGTAGTTATGCAATTCAGTGGGAAATGATTAAATACGCTTTAGATCACAATATTGACCGTTATAACTTCTATGGTATTAGCGGAGACTTCTCAGAAGATGCACCTGATGTTGGCGTTATTAAATTTAAAAAAGGTTACAATGCAGATGTTTATGAATATATTGGTGATTTCGTTAAACCAATTAATAAACCAGCGTACAAAGCGTATACAACACTAAAAAAAGTATTAAAAAAATAAATGATTTTCAGTAAGAGAGGAATTTAGATAATATGAAATTTACAGAATTAACGGTTACTGAATATGATGAGTTCGTATCTGATAGTCGATACGAAAGTCACTACTTTCAAGTAAAAGAAAACATCAAGACGAGAGAAAATGATGGTTTTCAAGTTGTATTATTAGGTGTTAAAGATGAGAATAATCAAGTCGTTGCAGCAAGTTTATTCTCTAAAATACCAACATTAGGTAGTTATGTGTATTATTCAAATCGTGGTCCGGTAATGGATTATAGCAATCTAGATTTAGTGACATATTACTTCAAAGCACTTGAAAAGTACTTAAAACAGCATCAATGTCTATATGTTAAAGTCGATCCATACTGGATTTACAATATATACGATAAAGATATTAAACAAATTAAAGAAGATGGCGCTAATGACCAAATCGTTGATCTGATTAAATCACTAGGCTATGATCATCACGGCTTTACGACTAAATATGATCCATCAAGCCAAGTAAGATGGATGGGTGTCTTGAACTTAAAAGATAAAACATTAGCAGAAGTTAAAAAAGGATTCGACAGCCAAAGAAAACGTAACGTCAATAAAGCGCATAATTACGGTGTTAAAGTACGTTTCTTAGAACGCGATGAATTAGATATATTCTTTAAATTATATAGAGAAACAGAAGAAAGAGCTGGCTTTATTTCTAAGACAGATGAATATTTCTTAAACTTTATCGATACATATGGTTCTAAAGCATTAGTACCATTAGCATATATCGATTTAAACGAATATATTCAATCAACTCAAGAGAATTTAAATGAATTAGAAACAAAACGCGATCAAATGATGGCGAAAGAAAACAAATCTGAAAAACAATTAAAGAAAATTGCTGAAACAGATCGTTTAATCGACCATGCACAGAAAGAATTATTAGAAACAAGCGAACTTATTAAAACAGATGGCGAAATCTTAAACTTAGCTTCAGGTGTATTCTTTGAAAATGCATATGAAATCAATTATTTCTCAGGTGGCTCAAGTGAAAAATACAATCACTTTATGGGACCATATATGATGCATTGGCATATGATTAATTATTGTTTCGAAAATGGATTCGATAGATACAATTTCTACGGATTATCAGGAGATTTCACTGAAGATAGCGAAGATTACGGTGTATACCGATTTAAACGAGGATTTAACGTTCAAATCGAAGAATTAATCGGAGATTTCTATAAACCAATCAATAAGAAAAAATATTTCTTACACAATGTAATCCAAAAAGTACGATCTAAAATTAAAAAGTAATCAAAAAAAGGCTGAAATTCATATTTCAGCTTTTTTTGTGTTAAATATGGGGTTAGCGGCACATATCATATTTCTTCTATCAATTAGTTTACATAATATATATTATAGGAAGTTAAGTATATTGTCTTAGGGGACGCCTATTCTACATATATATACCTAACTAATTTATATTGTTATATGTTTAACTTGTAACGCTTCATCAATTGCATATAGATCTGGATTCTTTAAAGCTTTCCATTCATCAAAGCCAAATTGTTTGTCGAAATGATTTAGTAATAATGACATGATGTTTCCATGTGTCACGATTAATGCATGTTCATTTACTGGTATCGACTTAAATACTTCTAAAATTCGCTGTTGAGCTTCTAAACTTGTTTCGCCATTATGTATACGATAATGAAAGTCACTGAAAGTCATTTTAAGCTCAGTTAGCCAATTATCTATTGGTAAGTCACTTAAAATGCGCTCATTTAAACGGCTATCATAAGTTAACGGTGTTTTGTAATTTGTTAAATATGGTTTAATTGATTCATAAGTACGATTCATTTCACTGACATATATATGGTCAATATTGAGTTTAGCTAATACAGGTACTAATTGTTGTGCTGACTTAATGCCATCTGTCGTTAAAGCAGCATCAAATTCTTGTCCAGTAGCTTTGCAATGTCTTAATACATAAATCATTCAATCACTCCAAATTGATTTTAAGAAAGCATATCATACATCATGATAAATAAAAACTACTATAAATCGAAATAAATACGATTTATAGTAGTTTATGCTATTGATTCATTTTGACATAACTTGCAATTGCTTTACTAGCAAATTGTGCAGTACCGTCACCAAATTTATTAATATTTTTAGTGAATCTTTCATCACTTACATACATATCACCGATACTACCAAACGCTTCTAAACTATACTCGCAATCAATATTAGAAATTAAATATGTGTACCATCTTTGTACGATTGATTGAGCGATTTCTGAGTCTGGAGATTCATTTCTGTTTGCTGCAAATGCTCTAAAGATGTCATTCATTTCTTCTTCTTTTGAAACTTTTTCTTCTTTAGACCAACTATTAAAGCGATTGTTCGCTTTATCTACAGTTTTATTCCCCCACTTTTCACGAGCTTCAGCTTCATATTCATTCTGATTAAACTCAAAACCTATAAATTTATCTTCATTCGTCATATTAATTTCTCCTTTCATATGTTTCGTCGTTTGATCTATCGTTTGAATCATTTGATCAATTCTTGTTCTTTTATTGATGAGCATCTTTTTATGCATATTTAATGCTTCTTCTTTATCAAACGAAGGATCATCAAGAATTTCTTTTATCTTTTTTAGAGGAAAATCAAGCTCTTTAAAAAATAAAATTTGCTGTAATCTGTCTACATTCTCGTCTGAATACAATCTATAACCAGATGATGATACATTAGACGGATTCAGTAAATTAATTTCATCATAATGGTGAAGCGTGCGCACACTTATACCGACTAATTGAGCAATTTCTTTAACAGTCATTTCCATTTACTTAACCTCCTCATAACCCTACTATAAAGTCTTACGTTACGTTAGAGTCAACCATATAATCAAAAAAATAAATAAAGTCAATTTCGTACATGTTATAATACATTTAGAATATCACGTATGTCAGGAGTTTTATAATGAATAAAGAGATACAACTTGAATTAAAATTAGAAACATCTCGTTTAATACTACTAGCTGGAGAACAAGTTTTTTCATACAAAGAGACAATAAAGGACGAAATGCTGAACTCAGTAGATACGTTAAAAGATTGGGTAGCATTCTTCAATTATCAATTCGATGAATATAAAGTGACTGATTTTCTTAATAAATCAACTGACCCACAGTATAACAAAGAATATTTTAGATATTTTATCTTTGAAAAAGATACGATGCAATTTGTAGGATCAGTTGTCCTTCAAGATATCGATTTAAGATTACCATCATGTGAAATTGGCTATTGGGCAGTCAATTCAGGTTTAGGCAAAGGTTATATAACAGAAGCTATTCAATATATTACACAACATGTTATAGAAAACCATGGCTTTGTAAGAATAGAAGCATACATAGATGTTAAAAATACAAGAAGTATTAACACCATTGAAAGATGTGGATATCAACGAGAAGGAACATTAAAGAACTCAGATTTAAGCGCAGACCAACAAAGTATTATTAACGAAGCACTCTATGCAATCACGACACCTGTATATTTTAAATAAAGAAAGAAAAAGCGACTGGGATATATAGAAATATCTCAGTCGTTATTTGCAAGTTTGGGTGAAGGTGCAAATAACGAGTGTGTTAGTAACAGTTCGGCCGAGTTTTGTAATTAAAGCAGTCCATAGTAACACTTCGGCCAAGTTTTGTAACTAACGCCCTCGTTACGAACAAGTTTGGCGAGAAGTGTTCATAAGACCGCCGTTACGAACAAGTTTAGGCAAAAGTGCTCATAACGCCCGACTAATCAATCAAAAAACGACTAAGATAGTTCTATATCTTAGTCGTTTCCCTATTTATTACGTCTTTTTAATTCATTAAATTGACGTCCATCTTCTATTGTTTCATCTTGACTATGTTTTTCAGCTAATCTTTTTTGATTCTTTCTCATTAAGTACCATGTTAATAAGCATACAAATAAACTTACGATTGCCATAAATGCGGCATAGCCTAATAATGGTTCGTATGTAATATCATAAAAATTAGGTAATATAAATGCGATCATACCTAATACGACAAATGTCAAAATTGCACTGATGACGTGTTTTTTAAGTATTAATGATGATAATACAGAAAAAACAATAACGACGACAAATGAAATCCATAAGTAGTTTGGGAAATCAAATATATTCAAGATGCACGCCTCCTTTATCTAGTTGTACTGGTCTATACCCCTTTTATTTATGTTTAATTACGATATAGATAGAAATTTGATTTATTTATATAAATTTAATTGTACATTTGCAATTTTGTTTAAATTTTACGGACATTAGCGCACAAATGTGACCAGAATGTCTAAGATAAATTGTTCGAATAGTGCGTTGTATCATATGACGTAGAAGATGTTTATATGTATAATATGTACATAAGTACATAAATAAGTAAATTTTTAAAAAAGGGTGATTTGATGGGACAATTATTAAGAAGCGAAGTTCCTGTTCAAGAAACATGGGATCTTTCAAGTTTGTATCAAGACAATGATGCATTTTACAGTGCATTAAAAGATTTAGTTGAGAACGTTACTGCATTTAATGAAAAATACGTGAATCAGTTAAATGAAATATCAACGATTGAATCTGCTTTACGTGAACAAGCTGATCTTATTGTAAGTATTATTCACTTAAGTACATATGCAGAATTACTTTATTCGACTGATACAACAGATGAACAAAGTCAAAAAGTAGCTGCACAATTTTCTACTACATATGGAAAAGTAGCTGGTTTATTATCATTTGTAGAGTCAGAAATTTTGCAATTAGATGATGAAGCATTCAATGCTTTAATTAAACAATCTGAGTATCCTAAATATTTAACGTTGTTAAAACGTCAAAAAGAACATACTCTACATCCTGAAGTAGAAAAAGCGTTAGCAACCTTCTCACCTACTTTTGGTGCGCCATATGAATTATATGGTATTACGAAAATGTTAGATATTGAGTTTGGTACTTTTGAAGCGAATGGAGAAGAAATACCTTTAGATTATGTATCATTTGAAGGTGATTACGAAGTTGACTCTAATACAGAAGTTAGACGAAATGCATTCAAGAAATTTAGTGATGCATTACGTCGTTATGAAAATACAACTGCAGCAACATACAACGCTCACGTTCAAAAAGAAAAAATTGAATCTGAATTACGTGGTTACGACTCAGTTATTGATTTCTTATTAGAATCACAAGATGTAACAAGAGAAATGTATGATCGTCAAATTGATGTTATTTCAGAAGAATTAGCACCACATATGAGAAGATATGCGCAATTACTTAAACGTACAAATAATCTAGATAAATTGAAATTTGAAGATTTACGTATATCATTAGACCCTACTTATGAACCGGATGTATCAATTGAAGGCTCTAAAGAATATATTAAAGAAGCGTTAAGTGTACTTGGTGAAGATTATATGCAAATGGTCAATGATAGTTATGATAAACGTTGGATTGACTTCCCTCAAAACAAAGGGAAACAAACAGGTGCTTATTGTGCAAGTCCATACGGTGTTAACCCATTCATATTTATTTCATGGACAAGTAAGATGACTGAAGTATTTGTATTAGCACATGAACTAGGTCATGCAGGACACTTTAATTTAGCAAATGCACATCAAAATGTATACCAAGCTGATTGTTCAATGTACTTTGTAGAAGCACCATCAACAATGAATGAAATGTTAATGGCTAATAGTTTATTGAAGAAATCAGATGATCCGAAATTTAAACGTTGGGTTATTAGTTCAATTATTTCAAGAACGTACTATCATAATATGGTAACCCATTTATTAGAAGCTAAATATCAAAGAGAAGTATATAGACATGTTGATAAAGGTGAAGCACTCACTGCCCCACTTTTAAATAGTATTAAGAAACAAGTTATTTCAGATTTCTGGGGAGACGAAGTTGAAATAACAGAAGGTGCAGAATTAACTTGGATGCGCCAACCACATTATTATATGGGCTTATATCCTTATACGTATTCAGCAGGTTTAACAATCGGAACTGCTATGAGTCAAAGAATTGAAAAAGAAGGACAACCTGCTGTTGAAGATTGGTTAAATGTCTTAAAAGCTGGTGGTTCTAAATCTCCTGTTGAACTTGCTCAAATGGCAGGTATTGATATTACGACAGATAAACCACTTAAAGAAACAATCGCGTATATCGGTCATTTAATCGACGAGCTAGAATCACTCACAAACGAAATTGAATAATATCTTTTCTATTATTAATGTAGAGACTGGTACACTTTATTGTTTCAGTCTCTACATTTTCTTATTCAATATAAACATCCTTATTAAATAACTGTATTATATATATTATTCTAATTTTAATATTATTTGTGTTACAATATAATCAAACAAATTCGAACTTATTAAAAAGTTAATATATAGGAGGATCACAAGTGAAATTAAAAGTTGATAGGCACCGTTTTATAATGGATGAACTTAAAAATAATATGTCTGTGAAAGTATCTTCCCTTTCAGAGAAGATGAACGTTGCTGAAATGACAATAAGAAGAGATTTACAAGAACTAGAAAACAATGGTTTATTAAATAGAATTCATGGTGGCGCTAAATTAATTGAAGATAACTTATATAATGAAAAGTCACATAAAGAAAAGCAAACCATCAATGTTTCTAATAAAATGAAAATCGCTCAAAAGTGTGGCGAACTCATTCATAATGAAGATATTATATTTATCGGTTCAGGTTCTACAAATGAACTCATATTTGATTTTATTAAAGACAAGAACTTAAGCATATTTACAAATTCGCTTGATATATTCTTACAATATAAAGATTTATCGAACATTGATGTATTACTCGTAGGTGGTCGTTTCAGATCTAAAACGGGTACATTTATCGGACACTTTGCGAACAAAATGATGGAAGATTTTCATGTAGCAAAAGCATTTGTCGGAGTTAACGGTATATATGGTCAGAAATTAACAACTGCTAATGAAGAAGAAGGCAAAGGTATTCATATTATCTTGGAAAATGCAAAGCTTAAATATATCACAGCAGACAGCACAAAATTCGGTGTTCAAGCATTATATAACTTCTATAATATTAACGATGTCGATGCTGTTATATCAGATGATGATGTAAGTGAAGAAATATTAAACACATATCCAAACAAGATTAAATAGTTATCAAAATGAATATTAAAAGAAACGCAATATAGAATAGCATATCGCTATTTTATATTGCGTTTTTTATTGACAGAAAACATGTTTGATTTTATATTATAATTAACAAAACGAACAATTACAAACATATGAGGAAGTATATGCAAGTTTTTATTAATTGTATTCGTAAATCTAGCCCTTTAAAAGACAAGATTATTCAGGAACTATCTCATTCTAACATTGAATGGATTGATTTGTATGATGAGACACTTGAAGACGATGTGTTTGCTGTAACTGTAAATACTATAGAAGCAGTTAAAAATAATGAAGATACTAAGGCTTTAATCATTGATGATTATGGAATTGCACCATTCATTATCGCGAACAAACATAAAAATATAATCGCTGCTTCAGTTTCAGATGACCGTTCTGCTTATATGACAGCACGTCACAACAATACAAAAATTATGATTCTAGCTTCTGAAATTGTTGGCCCTACTCTAGCGGTTAATTGTGCTAAAGCATTTGGAGAATCATCTTATGATGCTGGCCGCCATCAAATCAGAATAGATATGTTAAATAGTTTGTGTTAAGGAGGAAGTTAAATGAAGATAGCTATTGGATGCGATCATATCGTTACGGATGAAAAAATCAAAGTATCAGATTTTATTAAAAGTATTGGTCATGAAGTGATAGATGTTGGAACTTATGATCATCAAAGAACACACTACCCTATTTATGGTGTAAATGTCGCAAAAGCTGTTACAGAAGGAAAAGCTGACTTAGGTGTTGTACTTTGTGGTACAGGTGTAGGTATTAGTGTTTCAGCAAATAAAGTACCTAATGCGAGAGTTGCGCTCGTGCGAGACATTACAAGCGCTCGTATAGCGAAAGAAAAATATAATTGCAATATTATTGGTGTCGGTGGAACGATTTCAGGCATTGATTTAATAACTGATATCGTTGAAACCTTTATAAATGCTGAGTATATCCAAACAACGGAATCAGATCAATTAATTGAACGCATGAATCAATTGTTAACAGACGACCAAGTTCAATATGATTCCAATCAGTTTAACAAATATATTGATAAATGGAATAAAGGAGAATATGTGGATGAGGTGAAACATTGAAATTATTAACAATTACATTAAATACTTCAGTGGATATCGCCTATCAACTAGATCATTTTGAATTGAACCAAACGAATCGCGTTAAAAATGTTATTAAAACAGCTGGTGGCAAAGGATTGAATGTTACGAGAGTAGCAAACATTTTAGGCATTGATCATTTGGCAACTGGCGTTATCGGAGGTACTACTGGTGAATTTATTAAGCGTGATTTAGAACAAGATCATATTAAACATGATTTTTATGAAACAAATATTGAATCGAGACAATGTATTGCGATTTTAAATGGAGCGCATCAAACAGAATTACTTGAACCAGGGTATTCAATTACGCAAGAAGATATTCAGTCATTTATGAAGCATGTGAATGAACTTATTCAAGCGCATGACATTATTGCGATATCAGGTAGTGCTCTACCAGGCATGAATGTTGAAACTTATCAGGCACATATCGATTTCGCTGTTAGTCACGGTAAGAAAGTATTGTTAGATGTAAATGGTCATACTTTAAAAGATTTATTAAATCATGAAGGTCAAAGCTTACCTTATTTAATAAAACCTAATATCGAGGAACTAAATCAGCTATTTAATGTGAAAGATTATGATAATCACCAAGAGATTATCGAAGCATTGAGATCCCCTCTTTTAAGCCAAATTCCATGCGTGATGATTTCACTTGGTTCTAATGGTGCACTTTATAAATATCAGCATCAAATTTACAAAGTAAATATTCCTAAAATTAAAGCTGTTAATGCAGTTGGTTCTGGTGATAGTTCTATTGCAGGATTTAGTTATGGACTCATACATAAACATGATGTTCACTATGTTGTTAAATCAGCCATGGCTGCTGGAATTGCGAATGCTTTAGAACAGAAAACTGGATTCTTAACGAAAGAGAATTTTGAGTATTATTTAGCAAAAATAAAAATTGAACAATTGGAGTGTTTTTAAATGGTTAAAAATTTATCAAAACTCACAAACGATTTAGGCCAAATTGCTGCACTTGCCATTGATCAACGCGGTGCATTAAAGAAAATGTTTTGTGAAAATGTAGCATCAGAAACGATAGAAGATTTTAAAGTACAAATATCTAAGACATTAACGGAATTTTCTTCTAGTATATTATTAGATCCTGAGTATGGATTACCCGCTTCAAAAGAAAGACATCCTAACTGCGGTTTAATCTTAGCTTACGAAAAGACAGGCTATGATAAAGCAACACCAGGTCGCTTACCTGATTTATTAAATACATGGTCTGTACATGCACTTAAAGAACAAGGTGCAGATGCCATTAAATTACTCGTATATTTTGATATTGATGAATCACAAGAAATCAACGCACAAAAAGAAGCATTTGTAGAAAGAGTTGGTGCTGAGTGTGTAGCGTTGGATATACCATTTTTCTTAGAAATCGTGTCATATGACGCAACATATGACTACGCGCTTCATCAAATAGTCCGTTTTTAGCTTTTTCCATAGCAGCCATAACTTCTCTTCTTGCATCCCCAGCTATCGCAACAATAGTGAAACCTACCATCATATTCTCTTCTCTACTCATCTTTTGTTGTGCCTCCTTTTTGTGATGATATTATGCGTTCTATATGCAACTGAAAATAGAACAAGTGATGTTGATTAATAACAATATTGAACTTTCTTGATATGGCGTTATATAAGTCTTTTGCATACAAATAAGAATTTGGATAGTGTGTTTTTAAATGCTGTTGGAATGATATATCAACTTGTTGAGATAAGTCTTCAGAATAATCAAGAATGTGTTCCGTTAAATACTTTAAGTGCTGAATGAATCTATCATAATAATATTCATTGGACCTATTCCGTGTGATACCTATTTGATTTAAGCAATTGATTAAATCGTTCAGTTGAATATTTTTATTTTTATAAGCGGTTTGATTTTCGATACCCTCAGGCTGCTCAGCATTGATAAAATGTAATGCTAGATTATTTGCTTCATATGCTGGAAAAGAAATATTTAAATTTCGTTTAATAATCGTCAATGCGTATAAACTAGATTCAAATGCACGAGGATGAATGCTTTTAACATCAATAGAAAATGTCTGTATCTTTTGGTTGTTTTGATGAATATTGACAGCGTGATGTAAATGGTGTGTTAACGTGACATAAATATAATCTTGAAACGTAAAATCAAATTTATGTTGAACATCATTTATGATTTCACAACATGTCGTAATAATAGGTACGGGTACATCATTAACTAATGACTGTAAATGAAATCTCACTTCTTGATTATCGAGTCTAAAGATTTTCTCGGGTGTTTGATGAGATAAGAAATCACCTTTCTTTTTTGAGAACACGATCCCTTTCCCCATAGCGATTACTTCTTCACCATTTTCAGTGATGGCAATAGCAACATTATTGTTAAGGACTTGTTTGATTATCATAGGCAGCAATACCTCCAATCATTTGAAATAAAAAATACCACAAGACGTAGAGGTGATTGATGCACCTCAAGAATTGTGGTTTTCGCCTAATTGAATAGTCACGATCCAAATATTTAATTGTTTATTAATGTTCGATATTGTTACATTTATAATTTACAACGCTTTTTAAATTATGTCAATATTGTAATTAAATGGAATATAATCGCAATAAAAAACCAAACTTAACTTCATTTAGAAGTGTCAGTTTGGTTTTATGATTAGTCTTCTTTTTTAACTTGAGCCCAACCTTTTTTAGTGATGGTAATTTTACCAGTCTCGATTGTGATCAATTTTTGTTTATATAATCTACCGATAGCACGTTTGAAACTTGCTTTACTCATATTAAAGACTTCTTTAATTGCTTCTGGGTTTGATTTATCCCAGAATGGTAATTCTCCGTCATATTCTACAAGCAAATCAAATATCACTTGGCCATCTTCATCTAGTCTTTCATGTGCCAATGGTAAGAATGAACCATTTAATTCACCGTTTTCTTTTACCCCGATGATTCTGACATCCATTTCTTCGCCTAGTCTTGGTTCATGCTTACGTTCTGATTCATGCACAAAAATTTTATAACCATCTTCAGATAATAGGAAAGTACCTACTCTTAATAAACGATATGGTCTTGCTGTTACATGTTGATGTAACATAGATTCTTCAGCCGTTTTGTACATCGTATCGACGATTGTTTCTGTTGCTAATCTCGCAAACATTTGACTATTACTATCTATTCTAAGTGTACAGAATATCATGTCACCGTTTTGTGGCCATAGTTCTTTAACTTTAGGTAGATCTTCCCATGGAATGAGTACTTCTCTAGGTAATCCTACATCTACTGCAGCACCATCACGGTCTACTCTCAATACTTTTACCCAATCATAACGGTCTTTTGTAATAGTTGGCATGTTTTGTGTAGCAAATAATTCTCCAGATCGGCTTGGATATACAAAGAAACTATAATCTTCACCGATTTCTAATTGATCGTCATCTTCGACTTCTGAAGCATTCATTTTAATAGGTTCGCTATTTGGTCCAAGTAAATGATAAGTTGAACCTTCCAATCTATCCACTTTTAAAAAGTCTATGCGACCTACAAGCGTATCTTTTTCGTTTGCCATGTCATTCTCCATTCATATGTTTTTCGTTTATTCATTATAACATGCATTTTGCTTCGTGTAACGACTGTTCAAACTCTTGCCCATTTTTGTTTCATTTATGATATAATTCATCGGTAGAAGTATTAATGAAAAGGAGTCATTTAATGTTACAAGTTACGAATGTAAGTTTACGTTTCGGTGATCGTAAGCTTTTTGAAGATGTAAATATTAAGTTCACACCAGGTAACTGTTACGGACTTATCGGTGCTAATGGAGCTGGGAAATCAACGTTCTTAAAAGTATTATCAGGCGAATTAGATTCTCAATCAGGTCATGTTTCACTTGGTAAAGATGAACGTTTAGCAGTATTAAAACAGGATCACTTTGCGCACGAAGATGAAAAAGTGATTGATGTTGTATTAAAAGGTCATGAAAAATTATGGCAAGTTATGACTGAGAAAAACGAAATTTATATGAAACCAGATTTCTCAGATGAAGATGGTATGCGTGCAGCAGAACTTGAAGGTGAGTTTGCTGAAATGAACGGATGGAATGCAGAAGCGGATGCATCTGTATTACTTTCAGGTTTAGGTATTAAAGACGAATTACATGACAAAATGATGTCTGAATTAGAAAACAACCAAAAAGTAAAAGTACTTCTTGCTCAAAGTTTATTCGGTGAGCCAGATGTTCTATTACTCGATGAGCCTACAAACGGTTTAGATATTAAAGCGATTGCTTGGTTAGAAGATTTCTTAATTAATTTTGAGAATACAGTTATCGTCGTATCACATGATAGACATTTCTTAAACAATGTATGTACACATATAGCTGACTTAGACTACGGCAAAATTAAACTATTTGTCGGAAACTATGACTTCTGGTATCAATCAAGTCAACTTGCTACTCAAATGGCTCAAGACCAAAACAAGAAAAAAGAAGAACGTATTAAAGAATTACAAGACTTTATCGCAAGATTTAGTGCGAACGCTTCTAAATCTAAGCAAGCAACAAGCCGTAAGAAAATGCTTGAAAAAATTGAACTCGATGACATTCAACCATCATCAAGACGTTATCCATTCGTTAATTTCACAATTGAACGAGAAATCGGTAACGACTTATTACAAGTTCAAGGTCTTTCAAAAACAATTGACGGTCAAAAAGTATTAAATAACGTTTCATTTACAATGAATCCAAATGATAAAGCTGTATTAATCGGAGAAAGTGAGATTGCTAAAACTACCCTACTTCGTATTTTAGCTGGTGAAATTGAACCAGATGAAGGAACAGTTAAATGGGGCGTTACAACTACACAATCATATTTACCAAAAGATAACTCAGATTATTTCGAAGGAATAGAAATGAACTTAGTTGACTGGTTAAGACAGTATGCACCACCAGAAGAACAAACAGAAACATTCTTAAGAGGATTCCTTGGACGCATGTTATTTAGTGGTGAAGAAGTTAAGAAAAAAGCAAGTGTCCTTTCAGGTGGAGAAAAAGTAAGATGTATGTTAAGTAAAATGATGTTATCAAACTCTAACGTATTATTACTCGATGAACCAACAAACCACTTAGACTTAGAAAGTATCACTGCAGTCAATGATGGATTGAAGAACTTCAAAGGATCATTAATCTTTACTTCATATGACTTTGAATTTATCAATACAATCGCTAACCGTGTAATTGAAATCAAAGAAGACGGCGCAATTTCTAAAGAAATCAGTTATGAAGAATACTTGAGAGATCAAGGTGTATATAACTAATTAGCATATATATAACTGAGACATGAGGACATGTCTCAGTTTTTTTATTTTGGGGAAAATGAGGTGATGATGAGTTGTTTTTGGTGTTCAATGTTGCAAGTGAGGGCCGACTAGCAATGTTCAGGCGTTCAATGTTGCAAGACAGAGCAAACAAGATAAATACAGCCCCTCTATTTATCAAGACTAACCAAACAAGATAAATTCATCTCCATTTTTTATAAATACACTACACTTTTCTTACCAACCTCCCGCACATTCCTAAAACTCCCTCCATCTCCTCCACACTCATCTAAAATGAATATGAATGAATATTGATTTCTAGGGCTTTTCGTCTAAATAGTAAGAACTTTTTGAAATTATCAGTTTTCTCTCTTTACATCAATATTCTTTGTATGTATAATGAATGCATACCAATTGAATATGTTTTTGATGAGGCGCATCAATCATTAGTAACTCCCCCTATTGGACTGCAATCTTAAAGGAGTGAAAGGGTGCGATGCCGAAACATTATATTTTTGCAGAAATATGGTGTTGGACATTTAGGTTAAGAGCTAGTTGTCTGTCATTATCTTAAGAATAATGGAGTGCATCACTTGTATATATAAATTAAAACAAGTTCGAATGCCGAACTTGTTTTTTTATTTATATTACAGCGTTCGTCTCCGATTTATAGGAGGAATTATTTTGAGTCAGAGTGTTTTGAAATTTGGCGGTACGTCCGTTGGTGATTTTGACAAAATTAAAAATATCGCACATATGTTGAAATCACGTGTTGATAATGGAGAACAATTAGTAGTGGTTGTAAGTGCTATGGGTAAGACGACAGATTCTTTACTTGAAAATATTAGCTCACTTACGACGCAACCTAAAGATGAGCATTTAGCGATGCTTTTAACGACGGGTGAACAACAAACCATTTCATACTTATCAATGGTATTGAATGATATTGGTGTTCAAACGAAAGCAATGACAGGATATCAAGCTGGTATCAAGACAGTTGGTCATCATTTGAAAAGTAAAATTGCAGAAATTGATGCACTACGTTTTGAAGAAGCTTTTGAAACAAATGACATTCTTGTCGTTGCAGGATTTCAAGGTGTAAATGATCATCTAGAAATTACAACTTTAGGACGCGGCGGTTCTGATACAACTGCAGTAGCCATTGCATCAAGTATAGATACATCTTGTGAAATATATACAGATGTTGACGGTGTATATGGAACAGACCCTAGAATTTATAAAGAAGCAAAGTTACTCAATGAAGTTTCATATGAAGAAATGATGGAAATGAGTGCTTTAGGTGCTGGCGTATTAGAATCTAGAAGTGTCGAAATTGCAAAAAATTATAACATACCATTATATCTTGGTAGAACATTATCAAACGTGAAAGGAACATGGATTATGCCACAAACAGAGATATTAGAGAAAAAAGCAGTTACAGGAGTCGCACTAGATACACATATGATTCATGTTACTTTAACTTATCCGATGCAAAATTTTGCATTATTACAGAAATTATTTGATTCATTAGAAGAACAATCAATGAATGTTGATATGATATCTCAAATTGAAAATCAACAAGGATTACAGCTTTCGTTTACGATTAAAGATTCAGACGTATATCAAATCGAACAAATCATTGAACAACTTACTGAGGAATACCCTCACTTACGTTACAAAATGAGAGATAACTACGCTAAACTTTCAGTGATCGGAACTGGCATGAGAGATATGTCAGGAATAGCTTCTAAAGCATTCCGTACTTTAATTAGTCATGACATCAACTTCTATCAAACAACAACTTCTGAGATTAGTATTTCTTATGTTGTTGATCGTGAATTAGGAGAAACTGCCGTTCGAACTTTAAGTGAAGCATTTAATATATAATAAATGATGGAGTGAACAAAATGACAAAATTAGCAGTTGTAGGCGCAACAGGTTTAGTAGGAGAAAAAGTATTAGAAGTATTAGATCGAAAAAATGTACCATTTGATGAACTAGTATTATTTTCATCACCTAGATCAGCAGGTAAACAAATCGAATTCCAAGGGAAAACTTATACTGTTGAAGCATTGACAGAAGAGAAAACAGATGGCAATTTCGATTACGTTATTATGAGTGCTGGTGGCGGTACAAGCGAGAAATTCGCCCCACTATTTGAAAAACATGGTGCAATTGTAATCGATAATTCAAGTCAATGGCGTATGCATGAAGATATTGATTTAATCGTTCCAGAAGTGAATGTACCTAAATTAAATCGTAAAATTATTGCAAACCCTAACTGTTCAACAATTCAATCAGTTGTACCTTTAAAACCTTTATTAGATCAATTTGGATTGAAACGTGTTGCTTATACAACATATCAAGCTGTATCAGGATCTGGTTTAGCTGGTCGTGAAGATTTAGCTAATGGTGAAAAAGGAGAAGCACCAAAGAACTACCCTCACCCAATTTATAATAATGTGTTACCACATATAGATGTATTTTTAGAAGATGGTTATACAAAAGAAGAACAAAAAATGATCGATGAAACTAGAAAAATCTTAGATCAACCTTCTTTAAATGTAACAGCAACTTGTGTACGTGTACCTGTCCAAGATAGCCACAGTGTGCATATAAACGTAACTTTAGATAAAGAAGCGACTGTTGAAGATATTCGTAACTTATTTAATGAAGATGACCGTGTTGTCTTAGTAGATAACGTAGAAAATAATGAATATCCATTAGCGATTCATTCTACTGGTAAAGATGAAGTATTCGTTGGAAGAATTCGTAAAGATGATTCTTTAGACAATACATTCCACATCTGGTGTACTTCAGATAATTTATTAAAAGGTGCAAGTTTAAATGCCGTTCAAGTGTTAGAACAAGTATTAGAATTAAATAAAAAATAACGAGGAGTGTTCAGTATGTCACATATTTTTAACGGTGTGGGCGTTGCCCTTACGACACCATTCACAAATGAGGATGTAGACTACGAAGCCTTTGAAAATCATATAGATTTTTTAATAGAAAATGGTGTTAAAAGTATTATTATTAACGGAACAACAGCAGAAAATCCTACCCTTACAACAGAAGAAAGAAATACATTATTAGAATGTGGGATTAAAAAAGTAAATGGTCGTGTTCCAGTTATAGCAGGTACAGGTACAAACAATACGCAAGCTGCTATCGATGCTTCCATAAAAGCTAAAGAATTAGGTGCTGATGCAATTATGTTAATCACACCTTATTACAACAAGACGAGTCAACGTGGATTAATCGCGCATTTTACAAAAATTGCGGATGAAGTTGCATTACCTGTTGTACTTTATAATGTCCCATCAAGAACAAATATGACGATAGATATTGAAACGGTGCTTAAACTAAGTGAAAATCCATACATCGTAGCTTTAAAAGATGCGACTGGTGATTTAGAATATGCAAAAACTTTAAAACAACAATTACCAAGTGACTTTGCATTATATAGTGGTAATGATGACAATATGTTGGATTACTATCAATTAGGTGGAGCGGGATTAATTTCAGTTGTAGCAAATGCTATACCACAAGAAACACAACAATTATATGATTATGTCGTTAATGATCAATTAGAACAAGCAAACACTTTAAATCGTGATATTACCGAATTACTTGATCACTTAAGTGTAGATGTTAATCCAGTGCCGATTAAGTTATTAACGTCTGAATTAGGTTTCGGTCGTTATGAAGTAAGATTACCGCTTGTTACATTGGAAGAACAAGAAAGAAACGTTTTAAGTGAAGCATTTACTAAGTTTAAAGATGGTGTAAAACAATGAAGATATTATTAATCGGATATGGCGCAATGAATGACCGCGTCGCAAGATTAGCAGAAGAAAGAGATAACGAAATTGTTGGTGTTGTCGTGAAGGATTCAACGAAATCATATCCCTACCCTGCTTTTGAATCTATTTCAGAAGCACCAGAAGCGGATGTGGCGATAGACTTTTCAAATCCTGAATTATTATTGCCATTATTAGAAGAAGACTTTACATTACCTTTAGTTATCGCAACAACTGGTGAAAAAGAACAAATCATAGAAAAGTTAAAAGAAAAATCTCAGAACATGCCTGTATTTTTCAGCGCAAATATGAGCTATGGTGTGCATATACTCAAAGAAATTATTCAATATGCAGTACCATTATTAGAAGACTTTGATATTGAAATGTTAGAAAAGCATCATAATAAGAAAGTCGATGCACCAAGTGGTACACTCGTTCAATTATATGATGCGATTAAAGAAAAAAGAGCACAATCTGTACCAGTTTATGACAGACATGAATCATCTACTAAACGTGAACCTGCAGAAATTGGCATTAGTTCACAACGTGGTGGTACAATTGTTGGAGAACATCAAGTATTATTTGCTGGCCATGACGAAACGATTGAAATTACACATCGTGCGCAGTCTAAAGATATCTTCGCTAATGGCGCAATTAATGTAGCAGATGTTCTAGTCAATAAAGAAAACGGATATTACACATACAATAATTTAAATGAGGAGAGAATTTAACATGGTTAAAGATTTTACGGCAGAAGAAATTATACAATATATTAGTGAGGCAGAGAAAGTAACGCCTTTAAAGGTTTATGTAAACGGCACATTTGAAAATGTTGAATTCCCAGAGTCATTTAAAGTATTTGGTTCTGAAACATCTAAAACAATTTTCTGTGATGCTAAAGATTGGAAGAGCTTTTATGAAGCAAATCAGTCAGCTATTACAGATGTAGAAATTGAACATGATCGTCGCAATTCAGCAATTCCATTAAAAGACTTAACAAATACAAATGCAAGAATCGAACCAGGTGCTTTCATTAGAGAACATGCAGTTATTGAAGACGGTGCTGTTGTGATGATGGGTGCTACAATCAATATCGGTGCTGTTGTTGGTGAAGGTACAATGGTAGATATGAACGCTACTTTAGGTGGACGTGCAACAACTGGTAAAAATGTACACGTTGGTGCTGGATCAGTATTAGCGGGTGTTATCGAACCACCAAGTGCATCACCTGTTGTGATTGAAGATGACGTATTAATCGGTGCAAATGCTGTTATCCTTGAAGGCGTTAGAGTCGGCAAAGGTGCAATCGTTGCAGCTGGCGCTATCGTAACTAAAGATGTTCCGGCTGGCGCAGTAGTAGCTGGTACACCTGCTAAAGTTATTAAACAATCAGCAGATGTTCAAGATGGTAAAAAAGAAATTGTATCTGCATTACGTAATTTAAATCAATAATATCATTTTAGTCGGGGCGGGACTGCGATATCATTTTCCTTAAATGAAATTTCTATCCCGCTCCCTCTTTCTATACATAATACAAAGGACTGAGTTAAATGTCTGAATTAGAATTTGTGAAAAATACAAGAAGATACTTACATCAACACCCAGAGTTAAGTATGCAAGAATATGAGACAACTGCGTATATTGAAGACTTCTTAAAACAATTAAATATTCCTTACGAACGCCCTATTCAAACGGGTGTCATTGGTTATTTAGAAGGCAATTCGAATCATACAATTGCGTATCGAGCGGATATCGATGCCTTACCTATTCAAGAAGTAAACGATGTACCTTATAAAAGTACGGTTGATCAAGTTATGCATGCATGTGGTCATGATGGTCATACGACAGCGTTAATGCTTTTTACACAACGTTGTAAAGCTTTATACGATAAAGGTGAATTGCCACATAATGTCGTATTTATATTCCAACCTTCCGAAGAAACTGAAGCGGGTGCAAATCAATTAATCCAATCAAACGTGTTTGATAAATATAAAATAGAGAAAATTTATGGCGTACACATTATGCCATTTGAAGATGTTGGCACAGTAGCTTTTAAAAACGATGAAATTACAGCTAGTGCAACAGAATATCGATTTTATTTAAAAGGAAGCTCAAGTCATGTTGCCAGCAAAGAAGATGGTAAAGCAGCATCAGAAGCGATGATGCATGTACTATCTCAAGTTACACAAATTCAGCAATTTCATTTAAATGGTTTAAATCGCAATATTGTACATGTTGGACAATTCAATGTTGGTGAAGCCATAAATACCGTTCCAGAGAATGGATACTTAGAAGGTACGATTCGTACATATGATACGAATGATCTTGAAATTGTTAAAAATCAAATGCAAAAAATCGCTGAAAGTGTTGAATTGTTATTTGGTGTTACATGTACAGTTGATTTTGCTGAAGGATATCCACCTACTACCAATGATGCACAATTATATGATGGCGTTAAAAAAGCTTTAACGAGCCTCGACTTAACATTACTTGAACTTGAAAAGCCTTATTTATTTGGCGAAGACTTTAGTTTCTATCGTCAATTAGCACCAAGTTATTTTGTCTTTTTTGGAACGCGTAATCTTGAAAAAGATTATATTTATGGTCTACATACAAATAGACTCAATTTCGATGAAGAAGTATTGATCAGTGTCGCTGATTACTATACAGCACTATTAAATCAAGGAGCGGACAAATAATGGTAGCACGTATTACGATTGATGAACAAAATTTTATAAAAAATGCTAAAAATGTTATTAAAGATAACAAAGTTATGGCTGTCGTGAAAAACGATGCTTATCATTTTGGACTAGAATTCGCAGTAAAATCCTTTATTCAGGCAGGTATTCAAACATTCAGTACGACATCACTTCATGAAGCGGTAAGAATTCGTGAAATAGATAAACAAGTGAATATCTTTTTGATGAATCCATCTATCGAATTTGAAACATTAAAGGCACATAACATCGCGATGACGTTACCTTCATTGACGTTCTATCATGAACATGTAGAAGATTTAGCAGGCGTTAAATTACATTTAGAACTTGAAAATCTACTGCACCGTTCTGGTTTGAAAGATCAAGATGAAATGTTGCAAGTGCTCAAACATAATGAAAACTTACCTATTGCAGAGCAAGCGATTATCGAAGGTATTTGGACACATTTCGGATATGCAGATGAATTTGGTGGCGATGAATATGAAACAGAAAGACAAGCTTGGATTGATTGCTTATCATTTATATTAGACCAAGGTTATGCCTTCAAATTTATTCACGCACAAAATAGTGCAAGTTATGTAAGAGAAGACGGATTGTTCAATCAACATACGCATGCGCGTCTTGGTATTATACTTTATGGGTCAAGACCTTATAGTACCCTCCCTACTACACTTACAGATCAGAACTTTACTGTCACAGCTAATGTAATCCAAGTTCGCCCTATTAAAAAAGGAGAAACTTGTGGATACAGTTTCCAATATACAGCTGATAAAGATTGTAACATTGCTGTAGTTGATATTGGCTATGGAGACGGTATACTTAAGACAAGAGCGAAACATGATGCACTTATTAATCAACAACGCTATCCAATTAGAGGGTTGATGATGAGTCACATGTTCGTTGAAGTAGATGATACAATCCAAAGTGGTGATGAAGTCGTTATGTATAGTAACGATATAAGGATTGATGAATTTACATTTAAAGGTGTTGGTGCAAATTCTGAGCAAATCAGTGCATTAAACCATCATTCATTAATAAAGGAGATTAGATAATGACAGTTAAATATAATGACCAAGGTGTTCTTACAATGGGCAATGTATCATTACAAACGATAGCTGCAAGTTTTGGTACCCCTACTATCGTATATGATGAGGAACAAATTAGAACACAATGTAGAAGATTCCATGAAGCATTTAAAGAAAGTGGCTTATCATATAATATCTCTTATGCTTCTAAAGCATTTAGTAGTATTCAATTGTTTAAATTGATGGCAGAAGAAGAAATGGGTCTAGATGTCGTATCTGAAGGTGAATTATATACAGCTTTAGCAAGTGGATTTGACCCAAGTAAAATTCATTTTCATGGTAACAATAAGACGAATGAAGAAATTGAATATGCGATTGAAAGTGGCGTTGAATATTTCGTTATTGATTCATTAGATGAAATTACACGTATTAATCGATTAGCTTCTAAGCCTATTAAAGCTGTATTAAGAGTTAATCCTGGCGTTGAAGCACATACACATGAATTTATACAAACTGGTCAAGAAGATAGTAAATTTGGCTTGTCTATTAAACACGGTACGGCACTTGAAGGTGTTCGTGCTTTACAAGCATCAGATAAAATAGACTTTAAAGGTATTCACTTCCATATTGGATCACAAATTTTTGAAGCTGATGGTACAATCAACACCATCCAAATTGTATTTGAATGGTTAAAAGAACATGATATTGAGATTGATATATTAAATTTAGGTGGCGGTTTTAGCATTAAATATACTGAAGCGGATAAAAGTTACCCTATTGAAGATGGTATTAAATTGATTACAGATGCCATTAAAGAAAATAGTCAAAAATATGATATGGTTATTCCAGAGATTTCTATAGAGCCAGGACGTTCAATTGTTGGTGAAGCGGGTGTTACGTTGTATCAAGTAGGAACAATCAAAGAGATTCCTAATGTTAATACGTATGTATCGATTGATGGCGGTATGAGTGATCATATTAGAACGGCACTTTATGATGCACAATATGAAGCGTTGTTAGTGAATAGAAATGATGTAGATACACATGAAGTCACAATCGCTGGTAAGTTATGTGAATCAGGTGACTTAATCGGTAGAGATATGAAACTTCCTAAATCTACGAAAATCGGTGATTATATTGCTGTATTATCTACAGGTGCTTACCACTACTCTATGAGTTCAAATTATAATCAAATGCTTAAACCTTCAGTTCTATTTGTTAAAGATGGAAAAGCGAGAGAAGTTATTAAAAGACAAACATTAAAACAATTGATTATGAACGACGTAAAATAATAAGCTGAAATCTTAAAATTTATTATTAAATAATAACAATATGATAACGCAAAAAGAAACCCTAACAATGTTAGGGTTTCTTTTTAGTCGTTCAAATTCATATATATTATAGTTTTACAACGTTTGCAGCTTGTGGGCCACGGTCGCCTTCAACTACTTCGAATTCTACTGCTTGACCTTCTTCTAAAGATTTGTAACCTTCTTGGTTAATTGCTGAGAAATGTACGAATACGTCATTTTCTCCTTCAATTTCGATGAAGCCAAATCCTTTTTCTGCGTTAAACCATTTAACTGTACCTTGTTTCATAATTGTGAAACCTCCAAGACTAAAATTCAATATGCGATATTCGCATATTACAAAAAACACAATTAATTAATAATGTTATTTGCAATATGGAATAACGATATTGCTATTTCTTATTATACGTCACAGAATATTCAAATGCAATACCATTTAAGATATTTTCAGAATTTATTATTTTGGTAATGGCGTATAAATTGAATTGTCATTTAATATAAGAATACTATAAAATATTTGCATATCTTCTTCGCAGTCTTCGCAATACGAAAGATCACAATTATTATAGAAAGCATGTATATTATGTTTACCTACAAGTTCATTCGTAAACTTCGTTTGATACTGATTAAGTAAATTCTGATATTGGCTGACCATTTCATCATAGTCCTGACATTCAATTTCTTTAATGATATAGTCTTTCCAATCGTCAAACAGCCACCATCCCTCATAATCTGTTCGGATTGTTACGATTTTATACATCTTAAAATCTCCCCTATTTAGAAAATTGCCCTAGAGTTAATTTAAATCTTATTGAATATTAAATCAAGAAAATAGCTTGTGGATTTGTTTCTAATTATTAGTTTTTTTACACTGAACCCTTTATAATAAAGATATGAGGTGATAAATATGAACGGAAAACATATTAAAGTTTTTGGACGTGTACAAGGTGTTGGGTTTAGATTTTTCACTGCTCAACTCGCTAAGAAACATAAAATAGTTGGTACCGTTGAAAATGTCAGCGATTATGTAGAAATATACGCAAGTGGTGACGAAGATCAATTAGAACAATTTATTAATGGTGTTATCCAGGGAGTAGCGCCAGCTTCAGTTGTAGAAAATTATACAATCGAAGATACCACTTTAGACGAAAAAACAAAGCATTTCAAAACGTTATAAATTAGGAAGATGACAATGAAATATAATTTATCATATGTATTAGGTGCATTATTAGCAGTGCCTATATCATTTATTGCTTTTTTATTTAGTGTTTTTCAATTAGATTTAAATTTTCTTATAGATATGGCTGTATTTGCAGGCACTTACGTTATTAGCTTTTTACCCATACAATGGTATAGTTCACGACGGTATTTAAAAGAAATGGGTTTAACGCGTCGAGAATTCCATTTTATTAGAAAACAATTAAACGAAGCGCAGCCTAAATTGAAAAGACTTTATAAAAACTATATGCGTATTAGATCGTATAAAGAATTCAAGAACTTAAACGAAGTCGCTAAATTGGCACGTACAATTTATAACACGGTTAAACAGTCACCTGAGAAATTTTATAAAGTAGAAAGCTTCTTCTACTCTCACTTAGACAATACTGTGAATTTAATTGATAATTACACAATTTTACAACGTATGCCAAATAAATCTAAAGAAGAAAAAGCTAAACTTAAACAAACAAAGCTCACGATTGATGAAATCAAACGAACACTCGTTGCCGATTTAAAAGAGTTAAATGAATCGAGTTATCATCAATTAGATATTGAAATGGAACTTGCTGATATTGCTAAACAAAGAAATAGCTATAGAAAAGGCATTCCAGAATCAACGAAAGAAAAAGTAAATTTAACAAAAACTCATAAAAAATATGAATATGAAATGGAGCGTAACAATGACTGAAACGAATAAGAACTTATTTGACGACCTTATTGATGACCCATTTAAAGATTCATCAGAAGCGTTAACACCACAAACTTCAGAAATTACAGAACAGCAAACCCCTTCTGATGTCACATCAACTTACGAAAAGACATTCTCTGATGAAGATCAACGAAGAATTGATGAAATTGCTAAGCAGATTAAACCATTAGATAATGATGGTCTTCTACTCTATGGTCAACAAGCTCAAAATAAATTATCACAGTTCTCACATCAAATGCTGACACAAGTACAATCTAAAGATGTAGGCCCTATTGGTAATTCATTAAGAAACTTAATGAATAAATTAAAAGAAGTCAATCCAGATGAATTACAAAAACAAAATCAATCTAGATTGAAACGTATTTTTAGAAGAGCTGAACGTTCTGTAAATGAAATGTTTAGTAAATATCAATCTGTTGGTGCACAAGTCGATCGTATATCTGTAGAATTGCAGAAATCACAAAATATGCTGATGAAAGATGTTGGTTTATTAGATCAATTATATGAAGAAAATAAAGCTTACTTTGATGCATTAAATATTTATATCGCCGCAGCAGAAAAGAAACGCGACGAGTTGAAACAACATAATCTTGTTGATTTAGAACAAAAAGTTAAAGCATCTAATAACCAAATGGATGTACAAGAACTGGCAGATTTACAACAATATATTAACAGACTAGAAAAAAGAATTTATGACTTACAACTTTCTAGACAAATTACATTACAATCTGCCCCACAAATTAGAATGATACAAAATATTAACCAAACTCTAGCAGAAAAAATTCAAAGTTCAATTTTAACGAGTATCCCATTATGGAAGAACCAAATGGCAATCGCGTTAACACTTTTAAGACAGCAAGGCGCTTCAGAAGCTCAGAAAAAAGTAACAGATACAACAAATGAATTATTATTGAAGAACTCTGAAATGTTGAAACAGAATGCGATTAGAACAGCTGAAGAAAATGAACGAGGCATCGTTGATATCGAAACATTGAAGACGACTCAAACTAATATAGTAGATACAATTCAAGAAACATTACGCATACAAGAAGACGGCACACGTAAACGTCAGCAAGCAGAACAAGAATTGCAAAGCTTAGAACAAGACTTAAAAACAAAATTATTACAACTCAAAGACGAACAGCAGCAATTAAGAAACACATTTAAATCATAAATAATAGACCCCACCAACAAACTTTGCATTTGTTGGTGGGATTTTTGTTGTGAGGATTTGAGTTATGAGAGTATTCGAGGTGTGCGTTGTGAAGGCTTAGTTAAGTGAATAGACCTTCTGAGTCATGGCTCAAGTGCAGAATAAAGCCAAGAGATTGCCCAAGTTATGGCATAAGTGTTGAATAAAGCCAAGAGATGGACCAAGTCATGGCTTAAGTGTTGAATAAAGCCAAGAGATTGCCTATGTTATGGCTTAAGTGCAGAATAAAGCTGGAAATGATAGTTTAAGAATGTACACTTTTGCTTGTTTAAGTATGTACAACACTTATAAATTAGCGATAATTTTATTGAGGTGATTATTAATGAAATTATCGTTAAATATAAAAAAGGATTTTAAAGTTAAAAGTCTGGAAGACTTAGCAGATTTTAAAATAATAATGGAGAGCTTAAAAATGAAAATAAACAAGAGTGAAGTCGCAAGGCAGATGGGTGTAGACCGAAGAACGGTTGATAAGTACCTAAATGGTTACCTGCCAAGCAAAAAAAGAAATAGATTTTCTCTAATAGATAATTATTATGAGGAAATTAAAAGGTTATTGTCTGATGAATGTGAACAAAAGTTCTACTATAAACGAATATTATGGCAATACTTAAAAGATAATCATGGACTTGAATGTGCATATTCTACTTTTAGGGCTTATATCACAAGACATGAAGAATTAAATGCATATTTTAAAAGAGGAAAGCACAAGTTGTCGCCAAGTGGCACAACTAGATATGAAACAAGTCCTGGTCATCAAGCGCAATTTGACTGGAAAGAAGATATAAGATTTAGTACTAAAGATAATCAAGAAGTATCATTGAATATAGGAGTATTACTGTTATCATATTCCAGATTTAAAATTATGCAAGTTACGATGAGTAAATCAAGCGAAGTATTACATAATTTATTAGTCAATGCGTTTGAAACGATTGAAGGTGTACCTAAAGAATTTATAACTGACAATATGAAGACCGTAATGACTCAGCCAAGAACAGAGTATTCAAGTGGACAAATCAATCGTAGATTTAAACAATTCGCTGATGATTTTGGATTTAAGGTACGACCATGTGTCGCTGGTAGACCAAGAACAAAAGGGAAAGTCGAGTCTATTATGAAGATATTGGATGAGATACATGCATATCAAGGAGAGCTTTATTTAAATGAGATTCCATCTTTTATTTCAAATTTAAATGACCGATTAAATTATTCTGTACATGTAGGTACTGGTAAAATACCGATAATTGAATTGGAAAAAGAAAAGAGTCCCCTACAGACACTACCACATGTACATGTAAGAAACTCATATAAAGTGAAACATAAATACTTGAAAGTCAACCGCTCTAATATGATTACATATCAGACTAATCAATATTCAGTACCAGCTAAATATTGCGGAAAAACAGTTGAAGTTCAAATTTATGATCAAATATTACATGTATATTATAACACCAAATTAATCGTTGAACACCCTATCACACGCCGTAAATTAAATTATGAAAAGCAGCATTATCTAGAAACTTTAGCGATTTCCTGTGGAAATCATGATGATATTAATCAAATTGCATTAGATAATTTAAAAACGATAGGAGAGCTTTATGATGAGTAATTCAACAAATTATAGGCGATTAAAAGAAAATTTAGAATATCTAAAAATGAATCAAATGATCAATCACTTAGATGATGTTATAGACTTCAGCATTAAAAATGAAATGTCATTTATTGATACATTAGTAAAATTGAGTGATTATGAAATCGCAGTTAAAGAGAAAAATATGATTGAGTCAATGGTTAAAGTGGCAGCTTTCCCATTCAAAAAAGAACTATCAGATTTTGATTTTTCCTTTCAACCATCGATTAACAAACAAGAACTATTAGATTTTTCGAATTTACGCTTTATAGAAAACTATCAAAACATTGTATTTTTAGGCTCTAGTGGTGTCGGTAAGACACATTTAGCCACAGCCATAGGCATGGCAGCAGCTAAAAAAAGAGTCAGTACCTATTTTATAAAGTGTCACGATCTCATTCAGAATTTAAAAAGAGCACAGATAGAGAACAGGTTAGAAAGTAGAATCAAACATTATGGTAAATACAAACTGTTAATTATTGATGAAATTGGCTACTTACCAATTGATAATGAAGATGCCAAATTATTCTTCCAACTAATAGATTTAAGATATGAAAAGAAGAGCACGATATTTACAACTAACATCAATTTTAATTTATGGAACGAAGTTTTTGAGGATCCTAAAATAGCAAACGCTATTTTAGATAGGATTTTACATCACTCAAATGTCGTTAAAATTACAGGTAAATCATACCGATTAAAAAACCACATACCGAGAGAAAGTGACAAGACATAACATCAATTTTGTACATTTTTACGTTGACATTTACATAAAGCCAAGAGATAGCCAAAGTCTTAGCTTAAGTACCGAGTAAAGCCAAGAGATTGTCCAAGTCATGGCTTAAGTAATGAATAAAGCCAAGAGATTATCTAAGTCATGGCTTAATTACTTAGTTAGGCTAAGACTTGGTTTTAGATGTGAATAAAAGATGAAATAAACGCACGAGATCACAAAACATCTGAGTTATCCCCCAACAAACTCACATCTCCTACATCCCCCTACTCATCCATACACCTTCTTACATAAATTGGCCTAAGAAATACCCCATTAATGTTCCGACGTAATTTCCGATTACATAACCTAAAGTACCGATGATTAAAATAGGTCCGACTAATCCTTGCCAACCTTTAGATATTGCTAATGCAGCTGCTGTTGTTGGTCCTCCGGCATTAGCGTTACTAGCTAGTAACATTTCCTCTATATTGAATTTGAACAATTTTCCGAAGAACAGTGTTATAGATAAATTGAAAATCAAAATAACGGCAACGAAAATAAATAATAATGGTGCTGTTTTGATAATGATTGGTATAGATGCTGGTACACCTATTACGACAAAGAAAATATATATTAAAAATGTACCGAGTTCATCAGAAGCGTTTAAATTCTCAAAGAATTTACTAAACATAGCTACTGTAACAAGTGTTAATGTTGTTAATAATAAAAATTGGTCACCTATAATACTCACTAATATTTCCATAAAGTGATTGTTTTTAGGCATGTATTCATTAACGAGTTCTGAAATTTTAAAACTTATCGCAACTAACGCAAATGCTATAGAAATCGAATAAGCAATATCTTTTAGACTTATTTCATTTCGTTTCCAATATGCTTCTGCTTGATTACTGTTTCCATCATCATTTGACGTATAAAGTCTTTTAAAATATTTTTTAACAAATTTCATATTCGGTAGCGTAATGAGTACAATGAAGTAGAACGCCATTACGCTATTATCGGCTACAACTGTTGCGGAAACTAATTCTCCAGGTGTTTGGAATTTCGTGCTCAGTGCTGCAAAATTCACACCACCACCTATGTAACTACCAGTCATCATAGCACCAATTTTATCTAGTTCAGGTATGAATTGATGAAGTAATAAAAATCCTGCTGCAACACCTACTACAGTACCTACTGAACTGATAAGAAATATAAATAAAAGTCTTCTACTTTCTTTCCATATTTTAAATATGTTTGATCTAAATAAAAGTAAAGGAATTGCTAATGGAATAACATATTCCCATACTTGATCATAAACTGGCGATTCAATTGGAATGATATTGAGATTGGATAATATCATCGCACCAACTAATGCAATGATAGCGCCTGTTAGTTTTGCTGCAAATTGATACCTTTGTTCTAAAAAGATACTAAGCGCTGCAATACCTACTAGAATTGCCCACAATAACCATGTTTCATCTTTGTTTATAAATGCATTTAATATCATGAAAACCAACCCCTTTTTATATTGTTATCAATATGATGACATAAAAAATAAGAATCTTCAAAATTAATTTGAAGATTCTTATACAACTTACGAATATGTGATTGGAGCTTGATTCTTAACTTTACCAATTATAAATCCAATAATGAATCCAACGATTGCAAACGGAATCCATTCCATTTGGTAAGTTGATAATGGTAATTGTTGAATAAATCCAATTTTAGCCCAACCCATTTGGTTTACAACTGATATTAATGAAATAATTGTTACAAGTGCTACTGATAATTGCTGTGCGATTGGTGGTGTACCAACGTATTTAGCAAGAACAATTAATAATACAGCTGTAATTGCGATTGGATATAACACTAATAATACTGGTAGTGAACCTTTAATTACTGTAGTTAAACCTTGATTTGAAAGGATGAAACTAATTAATGTAAAGATTGTTACAAACCATTTGTAAGAAATTTTAGGTATAATTTCGTGGAAGAATTCACTCACTGATACGATTAAACCTGTAGCTGTTGTTAAACAAGCTAATGCAACGATAATACCGATTAAATATTTACCAAATTCACCGAATGCTAATTGTGCGGCTGTTGTTAAGAGATATGTACCGATATTTTGACCGTTATCGTTTAATTCTTTAAGTGTCTCAGCTGAAACGTTCATGTGATTACCGATCCAACCTAATGAGATGTAAATAAATCCAAGTGCAATTGCTGCAATAACACCTGAATAAATTGTTTGTTTGAATAATCCTGTTTCTCTCGTTACACCTTTACTCTTAATTGCTGTAATAACAATTAGTGAGAAAGCAATAGCTGCGATAGCATCCATTGTTAAGTAACCTTCAACGAAACCTTTACCAAAGCTTGTTCCAGCACTACTATATACAGCAGTATCACCTGCAACAGATGCTTCTCCACCTAATGAGAAGAATGCTTTAATAATTAATGCTGTAATCGAAATTAATAGTAATGGTGTTAAAATCGCACCGACTTTATCAACCATTTTACTTGAGTTGAAACTTAAGTAAAAGACAATGACAAAGTAAATCAGTGAGAAAATAAATAAAGCCATTGAACTATTTGTATCAAAAATTGGTGTAATACCCATCTCGAAAGATGTTGCTGCTGTACGTGGTATTGCGAATAATGGTCCTATTGTTAAAGAAATTGCAACTAATAATACAATTGCAAAGACTGGATGAATTTTGCTTAATGAAACTCTGTATCCCTTGTCCTCAATTGAACCTGCGATTACACCAATAAGTGGCAAACCGATTCCCGTAATTACAAAACCAAATATAGCTGGCCAGAAGAAATGACCGCTCGATAATCCTAATGCTGGTGGGAATATTAGGTTCCCGGCACCAAAGAATATCGCGAATAACATAAACCCTACTACAAAAATATTCTTGTTCATATATTTTACTCCTTTTGCGTCTAACAATAATTTATATTTTATCATTGGAGTTTGTTTTCGTCTATATGAAATTTCTGAAAATTTAAAAAAGAATGTTATTATTTAGGTTTGTTAATTATATAGATTGCAACAGTAATTTTTTCAATAACGGAGCCAATTGGTATGGTAAATTTTCAACACCTTCAACAAATAAACTTTGTTTACCATAGATGTTATGAACAGTCTTTTTCGTGGCTTCATCAATTAGGTCTTGATTAAGGAATACATTAAAGACATAAATCCCTTGTTTATCTGCTTCTATCACAGCTTCATGTGTATCTATAATGCCGTCTTCTGCATAATCAAAAGCTGAAGGTTCCCCGTCAGAAAATACAATTAAGAATTTTTGAGACTCAGATCTTTGAAGTAAATGTTGAGTTGCAACTCTTAATGCGACACCGTCTCTATTATCATCTTGAGGTTCCAACGTCATAATTCTTGCATCATTCTGTTTAAGTGTTGATTCATTATATAAGATAAGTTCTTCAATAGTGTTAGGTTGATTTAATTTATCAGCTTCAAAAGCATCCTCACTAAAACCAAGAATTTCATGTTTAATATCTAAATTTTTCAGTGTTTCATGGAATAAGACGACACCTTTTTTAGTTTCTTCCATTTTGTCATGCATACTTGCTGATGCATCAACTAATAATGTGAATGTTGCATCTAGTTTTCTGCTAAATGCATCTTTTTTGAAGAATAGTTTATATTGATCATCGATAAACCAATTTAGAAGATTTTTTTGTAATCGACCTTTAGTTAAGTTCTCTCTTATATCACTATATTGATGATTCATTGATTTTTGAATAATGCTCGTTAAGTCTTTTATTTCAAATTGAACACTATCGACAGCTTCTTTATATGCTTCCATATGAGCTGGTAAAATATCTGGTCGATTGAAAGTAAGAGAAACATTTTGATTAATACCTTTAAGTTGATATTGTTGGTTAAGACCTCGGGCACCGCCCTCTTCATCATCTAAAGTATTGTTAGAGCCCTTACCTTTTTTCTCCATCATATCCGTCATATCATCGCCAGCGTCACCTTCTCTATCGTTATCTGTCAGAATGTCGCTATTTTCGCCTTCGTGAAGTTCCATTTCTAAATAGGATTTACTGTCAGTTTGACTGTCGTTCGTCTTTGTTTCAGCATCTGCAGTTTCAATATCGTCTGGATCATGTTCTTGTTCATGACTTTGATCAGTGTTAGCTGCATCTTGACGTTTTAAATCTTCTAAAGTCCATTCTTTTTCATAAGAACGATAAATACGCTCTGGGATATGATAATACTGGTTGAGCATATCTTCTTTTAATAAATAATCCACTAAAATCATGATACTTACAGCTAAATCATAACTATCTTCAGATGATTGCAAGTTGAATATTTGCGTTAATCGATTAAACACTTGTACGAGTGCATCATCAAAATCATCATTTATTGAAATATTGTTGATGAAATTTTCGTTTAAAATAGCATGTTCTATTGCTAAAAATAATAAGTCTGTATAAGTTGTCTTCGTTTGATAAACATGAATTTGACTATTATTTTGTTTGATTTTGACGTTCAATCTATGCTTAAACAACTTTTTAGTGACTGGACGTTTAGACATAATCAAATTTGATAGACGGTATTCTTCAATAAGCATAAATAATTGTTTGAAAAAGCTCATATGATCAAATGACTCATCTAATACTTCTTTATATATAGCTGGGTCTGTATGTTTAAATCCTAAAGTATCTAACATTATGTCGGATTTTAGCCCTGCATTTATAATGTGTTCAGGTCGATGTAACCATGTGAAACTAACATTACATGTATTGTTGATAGGATCATAGTGTTGGAATTTTTGGAAAGAAACTTTAACGTTTGGATCTTCAAGTAATAATTTTGCTAAATCAGTTAACATCATTATTTGTTGTGCATCGATTTGTTCGTCATTAAATAATATAAAACGATCACTCATGATATTCTCCTTACTCGAAAATTAATTCAATTGCATTTTGTATAGCTTGTTGTTCTCTTTCGTCGTCTATTTTGTCTATAATGGCACGTTTAATCGCACGTCTAACTGGAATAACAGTTGCTAAATCAGCTAAGTCAATCAATGCTCTTATACTCGCTGATTCTTCTGAAATTTGACCTTGGCTCGACATAATGCGTAAATCCTTATTAAATTGAACAATTGAATCGATGATTTCATCATCTTGTAATGCACTTTGTTCTTTAATAATCATTTTTAATGTTTCGCCATCTATATAATCAATATCTAAGACAACGAATCTGTTTTTTAATGCTTCGTTCATTGGTAATGTTCCGATATAGCCTACGTTGATTGCGGCAACGACTGAAAAACCTTCTTTAGCTTGTACGACTTCACCAGTAAATGGATTTGTTAACGATCTTCTAAAGTCTAATACACCATTTAAAATAGGTAACGTTTCTGGTTTCGCCATATTGATTTCATCGATATATAAAATGTCACCATTCTTCATAGCTTTAATAACAGGTCCATCGATAAATACAATTTGTTGATGACCTTGTTCATTTGTTTCAATTGTTTTGAAACCTAATAAACTTTCTGCATCTAAATCTACAGAACAGTTTACAGAATGCATCGGTTTATTTAAATCTCTCGCAAGTGTTTCAACAAGTTTCGTTTTCCCTGAACCAGTCGGTCCTTTTAAAAGTATATTCTTATTAAGCTTTATCATAGACAAAGCGTCATCATATATAGTTTCGTCGTTGTTTAAATATTTATTAAAATTAGCCATTGTGTTCTCCTTTATTACATTTTATAAACTTAAAAAAGAGTCCGGAACATATAGATGTATCAGACTCTTATCGTATATTTATACTTCTTTAAAGTATATTTTGTAGTAGCCGCCAACATGTCCAGAATTATCAATGATTTGATAATATTCTTCTGTTTCATTAACGACATCATATGTTTTACCTACTGTTAACATATCAGATACTTTAAATTTTTGTGCATCTGTATTTGTAACTTCTACTTGTTTAATAACGTGATTTTCTTTCCAAGTTTCATGTAACATAAATAAACCGCTCCTTTAATTCACTGTGTCATATGTAATTGTAATGATGATGCCAGTTAAATCACGCACATATAACGAAATTAAGCCGGCTTCATGTTGAATAATATGATGTTCCATTTCAATTTCTTTAACGTGATTAACTATTTTTTCAAAATGATCGATATCATCAATGGAGATTGCTACTCTTTCGATAGGTGGATTTAATGACTCAATTGCATCTGGATAATCAATCAAATGTAACTCTCCGCCATTTCCACCAGCACCGACTTTAAATACGATAGCTGACTCATCATCTATTGTCTTGTATTCAGCAAACAATTGCAACTCAAAAATATTATTTAATAATGAGCCAGTTGCTTGAGTCTCAGGTGATTTAACCATGACCGGTCCAATTCCTTGAATTTGATGAATGGGACTAATTGGACCACCATCATAAGCAGTTCCAAGAGGTACACCGGAATTTTGTTCATCAGAAATAAGATGTAACGCATGTCCATTATTATCATAAAATTTAAATAGGTGCTTACCATTTAATTGTTGCACAGACTCATATTTAACTTTATGATCATCAAATTGTTGTTTATATTCATATAATGCGTAATCAGTCGGTACACGTAAAGCAATCCCGTGAAAATGCGTATCTAATTGATCTGAATCACCAGAATATTGCTTGAAAATCAGTCTCGTACCAGGTGCAAGATTTGCATCGCCGATATGTAAGATATTCTTTTCATGGTTCATCAAGGTATTAAGCCCTAAAATATCTTTATAAAATGACTCTGTTTCTTTAATATCAAAAGTCCATAATGTAACACTTCGTAGTCCATTCATGAATATCTCTCCTATATATGAATTCCTATAAATTATATCAAATAAATTCAAAGTATGACAAATCAATCAAATTGAGAATAATGAAAAATATATTTTTGGGTTGTATGGGCGCCGTTACGAACAAGTTTAGTTGAAAGTGTTCATAAGAGTCGCAGTATTTACACTTCTTTTGAGTTTTGTAAATAAGAACCCCGTTATTAGCAGTTCTGGCCAAAGGTGCAAATACTGATACCGTTATTAGCAGTTCTGGTTCAAAGTGCAAATACTATCGATCTATCTTAACTTTTATTAGTATTCTCGGCAAAGAATTCCGAAATTATTTTTAAAAAGAGCTCCGGTGATTCAAGGTTAGCTAAATGTGCAGTATTAGGTATTATAATATTTTTTATATTTGGGATTTCTTTAATCATAACCTCAGCGATTTCTAGAAAATCTGGTACATCACATTGACCATTAACAATCAATACAGGTATCTCAATATTATTTAATTGTGAGATATTATCTTCAACTTCTATTTCTTCAGAAGAAACATTAGGTTCACCTTTAGTTAAAATTTTTCGCTGCATATCCATAATCAATTGCTTCACATCTGGATTAATGATTTCTGGTGATCGATTTCTTTGTATCCAAGTCGCATAATTATACTGTGCAGTTTCTTCTATTTTCCCTTCATCTATTAATCTTTCTTCTTTTTCTTCATAATTTTGTAAGAAAGTAGATGCATTCCAACCACTTATAGCTGGAGACAAAAGCGCTAAACTCAGACACTTTGCAGGGTTTTCTAAATAAAAATCAAGAGCTATTTTTCCACCAAATGAAGCTGCTAAAATATGTGTATGATGAATGTCTAAATGTATAAGTAGTTCATTTATAATTAGATTATAATTGTAACTTCCTTCAGTAAAATCACTTAACCCAAAGCCAGGAAGATCAAACCTGACTACTCGATATTTTTCAGACAGTAAGTTGAATTCGTTATCCCACATTCTTGAATCTACAATTCCGGCGTGAATTAATAATAAATTTTCGCCATTACCTTTTGATTCATAATAAATATTAGCTCCAGTTGCATTAAAAATTCCTTTAAGCTCATTAGAATGCATAATATTCTAACCTCCGATTTATATAAAGAATGTCCAGCTGATAAAATATATCTTGGTAATTCTACCATTAATATGCAAGATAAGCACTTAATATAAAAGTACATAAAACGAAAAAAATACAACGACGATTTCCGCCGTTGTATTTTCCCATAATCCTAAATTAAGATTTTAATAATAAATCTTCTGGATTTAGGTAGTATATATATTTCATTTATATTTGTTAAAATGTTTTAGTGAAGTGGTTTATAAGTAATCTGTTTTATATAAATATCTATTATCATTTAATACTTTGGGGGATTTCGGTAAATTATTCAATCCGTTTAACCTTTTCCCATTCCTGTTTCAAATAAAATGTGATTATCTTTATAAATTCATCAAGTTCATTTGATGTTTCTTTTATATCATCATTGAATTCTTCTCCGATTTCATTAATTTGTAATAAATAATCTTGTGGAGATTTGTTCAAATATTCCTTATTGATATTCTCTTGCCATGTTTTTCTTAATTCTTCAACAGTGATAATAACATCTTCCATTTTTTATTAAAATTTCATTTTCTTTATTTGTTTCATTATTTATGGTTTCGTTAGGAAAGTAACTTATAAATTTAAATTGAATTTTATTGAACGTTTGAGTTTTTTCTGCAAATAGTTTGTCTATTTCTGTAATTTCTTCAACTATTTTAATCGACTCTGAGTTATATCTATTAATACTTTCAATACTAGGTTTTTCTTCATTAATCTCTTGAAACATTAATGATTGATATCTATTAAACTCATTTGAAAGACTTATTAATTTTTTAATATTTAGTAGTTGATTAGTGTGTTCAGCTACTAAATCACTACTTAATTCCCTTACTTCTTTAATCCATTCCATTCTTGATTTTACTACGACATCTGCTTTTAACTTCATGTCATTTATTTCTTTTTCGTGTTTCATTCTTTTCCTATTTGTAAATTGTGATAGTGACCAACCTACGGAGCCCCCTACTATAGATGCAACAATAGGATTTGACAATATTGACCAATCAACTGTCATTTTGCCCACCTCTTTTTTATATTTTGTTTAATAGTATTTTTAAATAATTTTACCACTTTAATATATTAATAGCACTAGGTATTTAATTAAATATTGATAGAGGTGTGCTTAATTTAAAATTCAACATTGTTAATCAATTGTATTGTTAACCCATTATCTATTTTTCTTACTCAAACGTTCTTCCATTTGTTTGTTTTTATCCTTATTGTGTTTCAATGATTCTTTAATTTGAGCCTTTTTCTTTTCGACTCGTGCTTTCGTTTCTTCGTAGTTCTCATCTTCTGCCGCACGTTTTTCATAGTAATACGCGTCTTCTTTCCAACGTTCATGTATCGATTTCCCCATATTATCCCCCATTTAAAATTATTGTTTTAATTAAATACTTTCTTTATAGTAAGCCATTTTCAACTAAAAATAAAACCCCAACTCAGAATTGAGATGATTCATAAAATGAAAAAATACAACGACAATAAATGTCGTTGTATTTTCCCTTAATCCTATATTAAGATTCTAATAATAAATCTTCTGGATTTTCAATTAAGTCTTTAATTGTTTTTAAGAATCCTACTGCTTGTTTTCCATCAATAATTCTGTGGTCATAGCTTAACGCGATGTACATCATCGGTCTATTTTCCATACGATCTTTATCAATTGCAATTGGTCTTGTAACAATTGAGTGCATACCTAAAATAGCAGCTTGTGTACCATTGATAATTGGTGTAGACATTAATGAACCAAATACACCACCATTAGTTATAGTGAATGATCCACCCATCATGTCATCTAAGCCTAATTTTTTATCTTTAGCTTTAACAGCTAAGTCTACGATATCTTGTTCGATTTCAGCGAAGTTTTTCTTGTCACAATCTTTAACGATTGGTACTACTAAACCTTCTTCTGTAGAAACGGCAATACCGATATCATAGAATTGTTTAAGTACTAAATCAGTACCATCAATTTCAGCATTTACATCAGGATATTTCTTCAATGCTGCAACTGCTGCTTTAGTGAAGAATGACATGAATCCTAAACGAGTACCGTTATGGTCTTCTTGGAATTTTTCTTTCTTACGTTTACGTAATTCCATTACGTTAGTCATATCAACTTCATTAAATGTTGTTAACATAGCTGTATTATTAGATACTTCTAATAATTTCTTAGCTATTGTTTGACGTCTACGTGATAATTTCTCACGAACAACAGGTTTAGAAGGATTGTCATTAGATTTAGCTTGTGCTGGTTGGCTTTTCTCAGCTGGTTTAGCTTGTGGTTGAGGTTTAGCTGCACTTTCAACGTCTTCTGGACGAATAACGTCTCCTGCCTGAGTCTTAACCTTGCTTAAGTCGATACCTTTTTCACGTGCTAAACGACGTGCTGATGGTGTTGCTTGAATTCTTTCATTTGAAGATGCTGTTTCTTCTTTAGCTTCTGTAGCTTCTGGTTTACCTGCATCTTCTTTAGATGGTTCTTCTTGCTTTTCAGGTTTAGCATCGTTTGAAGCTGGTTGTGCTTCTCCGTCTGAAACGACTGCAATGACTGAACCTACTTCAACAGTATCGCCTTCTTCAGCTTTGATTTCAGTTAGAACACCTGCAACTTCTGAAATGACTTCAACATTTACTTTATCAGTTTCAAGTTCGACGATATTTTCGCCTTTTTCAACTTGGTCACCAACTGATTTGAGCCATTCTGAAATTGTTCCTTCTGTAATTGATTCTGCTAATTCTGGTACTTTTACCTCTGACATGATTCTTTTCCCCCTAATTATGTTTTAAAGCTTCTTGGATTACTTTACTTTGTATAAGTTTGTATATTTCGCCGTCGCCTTCTGCAGTTGAAGAACGTACTTTACGACCGTGATATTCAAGCTCTACTTTGCGATCTTCTAGAATGTCTTGAAGTTTTAAGCTAACGAATGACCAAGCACCTTGGTTTTTCGCTTCTTCTTGAACCCAGCGAACTGTTTCTAGATTTCTGAATTCAGAAAGAACGTTCTTTATCTCTTCTTTAGGGAATGGATAAAGTTGTTCAAGTGCAATTAGACAAAGTTCATCGTTAGGATTTTTTTGTAATTCAGTTTTTAAGTCAATAAACATTTTTCCTGATGAAATAATAACTTTCTTAACTTTAGTCTTCTTATATGGTTCAACTAAAATTGGTTCAAATTGTCCTTTAGTGAATTCTTCAATTGGACGTGAAACAATTTTATTTCTTAATAAGCTTTTTGGTGACATTAAGACTAATGGTCTCATTTTATCTGTGTTAAGATATTTTGCATGTCTTCTTAATAAGTGATAATAGTTAGAAGCACTTGTTAAGTTTGCGATTGTCATGTTGTTTTCTCCAGCTAATTGTAAAAATCTTTCCAATCTTGCTGATGAATGTTCAGGACCTTGTCCTTCATTACTATGTGGTAAGAATAAAGCTAAACCACTCTTTTCTCCCCATTTAGCATTACTGTTAGATAAGAAGTTATCGAATATCATTTGTGCCATATTTGCAAAGTCACCATATTGTGCTTCCCAAATATTAAATGATTGTGGATGATCAACATTATAACCATATTCAAAACCAACTACTGCAGCTTCAGATAATGGTGAGTTATGAATATCGAATGATGCTTTACCATTCGGTACATGATGTAATGGAATGAATAACTTACCATCTTTCTCATCATGTAACACAGCATGTCTATGTGCGAATGTTCCACGTTCTGAATCTTGTCCAGTTAATCGAATTGGTGTACCATTTTGTAAAATTGTCGCAAATGCAAGTTGTTCAGCATGTGCCCAGTCTACAAGACCGTCTTTTTCAAATGGTTCACGACGTCTATCTAATACTTTGTTTAACTTCTTGAAGACTGTGAAATCTTCTGGATAATCAAACATTGCATCATTAATCGCTTTTAATTCTTCATAAGTAGCGTTTGCTAACTCATAATCTTGTCCTTCACTGATGTTATCAGGTAAAGTCATTTCTGGATTATCCATCTCAGCATCTTTATCAATCTTGTCATGAGCAGCTCTTAAGCGTTTCGTTACATCTTCAAAAATTTCATTCATTTCAGCTTCTGTAATAATGCCTTCTTCGACAAGCTTTTTACCATAAATATGTTCAATAGATGGATGTTCTTTAATCGCTTTATACATCATCGGATTTGTAATAGATGGTTCGTCCATTTCGTTATGTCCATAACGTCTATAACCAACTAAATCGATGACGAAATCTTTATTGAATTTCTCTCTGAAGTCCATTGCCATTTCAATAGCTTTAACAGTAGCTTCAACATCATCTGCATTTACATGGATAATTGGTAAGTCATAGCCTTTTGCAACATCTGTTGAGTATGTTGTTGAGCGTCCATCTTCAGCTTCAGTAGTGAAACCAATTCTGTTATTTGTAATAATGTGTAATGAACCACCAGTTGTGTAACCATCTAAATTACTTAAGTTCATAGATTCAAAGTTAATACCTTGTCCAGGGAATGCAGCATCACCATGAATTAAGACTGCAAGTGATTTATTAACATCTTGACTTGGTCTTCCTGCATCTGCTGTTGTATCTTGGTTTGCTCTCGCTTTACCAAGTACGACTGGAGAAACGATTTCTAGGTGACTTGGGTTGTTGGCTAAAGTAATCGATTGTTCGATACCGTATTTACTTGTTGTCTTCGTACCACCTAAGTGATATTTAACATCGCCTGTCCAACCAGCTGTAATTTCTAAAGAACCATCTTTCGGTAAGAAAATAAGTGGATTCTTATGCATAAATTCAGAAATCATCATTTCATATGGCTTTTCTAATACGTGAGTTAAAACGTTTAATCTACCCCTATGCGCCATACCAATTTGGATGTTTGGTATATTTGCAGCATTCGTACGTTTTAATACTCTTTGTAACATTGGTACTAAACTATCTACACCCTCGATTGAGAAGCGTTTAGCACCTACGAAATTCTTATGGATATATTTTTCAAAGCCTTCTACTTCAGCTAAACTTTTTAATAGTTCGATTTTTTCTTCTTTAGTAATTTCAATTGTATGTGTTGATTCGATATATCTCTTCAACCATACGCGTTCTTCATTATTATTAATATGCGTGTACTCAAAAGCGATAGGACCTTGGTAACAAGAAGTCATATATTCTATTGCTTCATATGCATTGTTAAATTCTCCATCAAAGTGATCTGATACGATAACTGCTGGAAGTTTTTCCAAAGTTTCTTTTGAAAGTCCAAAGTCTTGATGTGTTAATTTTGGTACGTTTTTTCTTTCTGGACGGTACACTGGATAAATATCTGCAGTTAAATGTCCATACTGTCTGATATTATCAATTAAACGCATTACACGTTTTACACTTGAGTTGTCCACCCCAGTACTTGATTGTAGGCCAGCGCCTGTGTTGTTACTTGTTAATTCATCGAATAACACTTGCAAGTCTTCCGGTACTGACTCTGGATCATTAACGTAATTATCATACATTTCTAACATTAACCCTAAGTTAGTTCCAAATCTTACAGGTGCTTCGACATGATTATCATTCTTCATGTTCCACCCTCCAAGAAAATTATAAACCGTTTACATTTCCATTTTAGCACTTAACAGTATTGAGTTAAAGGCTAATTTGACAATATTGAACTTATTTGTTTATAAAAGATTCTTTGAATACAACTGATATTTTTGTGTACTCATTCACAACACTTTCAACTTTCACAATTCCATCATAAGAATTGACTAATTTCTTAGCAATTGAAAGGCCGAGTCCATTGCCGCCTTCTTTTCTAGAACGTGATTTATCAACTCTATAAAAGCGGTCAAATATGAATTCTAAGTCCTTTTGAGGTATGCCCACACCATGGTCAATAATATCAATTGTAATATTTCTGTTTTTTAAATTCGTCACAATTTCAATATTTTTATTTTTCTTATCATATTTCATAGCGTTATCAATAAAGATTAATAACATTTGTTCAAAATGAAATCGATTGATATTCATTCTAATTGCGTTGTAATTTGATTCGAAATTGAATGTATAATCTGGATGTAATTTCTTTAATGATTTAATTCTAGAATTTATTTCATAGTTGATATCGACAATATCAATCTCATCACCTGTACTCGATCTAGCATCTTTTGATAATAAAAGAAGTTCTTCGACGAGTTTCGTAATACGTGTCATTTCTTCAATCGAAATATCTAAAGATTCTTCTAATACTTCTGGATTGTTTTTACCCCATCTTTGAATGAGGTTTAAGTGCCCTTGTATAATTTGCAGCGGCGTTCTCAATTCATGTGAAGCATCTTCGACGAATTGTTTCTGTTGATCAAAAGAACTTTCCAATTGTTCCATCATTCTATTAAAGGTTTGGATCATATCGTCTGTTTCTTCATAGTTTGTGGGTACTTCAAGTTTTTCTTGGAAACCGTCTCTACGAATTTGTTTCATTTTATCGGATAATATCGTAATAGGTTTAGTGATTTGTGATGAAAATACATAACTGATTAATGCAATTAAGAACAATGCCGTTAATCCAAATACAGTTGCTAATATAATCATAAATTTAATAATGGCATCATAATTTGCTAGCGGATGGACGACAGCTTCATAACCACTGAAATAACTTGTATTTACAGGTGTATAAACGACAATATATGATTTATTATCTTGTTTCGTTTCATAAATTTTAAGTTGATTCACTCGTTCAAATTTAGGCGTATAATCTAAATCATTATTATGCGTTTCTTCAAAAATAGGTTTGCCAAATCTATCATATAGCACAAGCTTTTGATTATCAGTTATTGTCGCATTAATATCAGTTGAAGTAATTTGACCAAGTGTCTTCGTCTTCAATAAATTAATTGTGTCATACGTACTTCTAGTTGCTGTGCTTGTTTCTTGGTCTTTCAAATATAAACTAATGAAATAAATGATAAACATACTGAATAAAGCAAATATAATAAACGTAATCGTCGTGGTGAGCATCATCCATTTAGTCTTTAATGATTGTTGTTTCATGATCTAATCACGTATCCCACTCCTCTAACAGTTTCGATAATATTCTCTTTCTTGAATGGTTTAAGTTTGTTACGTAAATAACGAATATATACGTCCACAACATTTGTCTCAACTTCTGACTCATAACCCCATACATGATTTAAAATCTGCTCTCTTTGTAAGACGAAATTTTGATTTTCAGCTAGTAATAATAATAATTCATATTCAGTCTTCGTTAAATCAACAGATTCACCATGGATAGATACAGAAAAAGCATTTTTATCAATTGTTAAATCATTAACAGTAATTGTATGACTTACTGGTTCAACTGTTACATTTCTTCTAATAATAACGCGAATTCTCGCTAATAATTCTTCAATATCAAATGGTTTAACAATATAGTCATCTGCGCCATAATCAAGACCAATAACTTTATCATATGTATCGCCCTTAGCCGTTATCATAATAATCGGCGTATCTTTCTCGCGACGAACTCGTCTACATACTTCAAGACCATTCATTTTTGGTAACATGAGATCTAATAATATACAATTGTAATCTTCTGCTAAAGCTTGGTTTAATCCACTCTCACCATCATTACATATTTCCACTTCATAGTCCTCATGCTTAAGTTCTAATTCTATAAATCTCGCTAAATTTTGTTCATCTTCTATGATGAGTATCTTTTTCATAGTGCCACCTCGTAATAAAATTATAAAAGTTTTCAATTTTTAATTGACAATGATTCTCAGTTAGTTATAATAGTAATTGAAAATGATTATCAATGAAAGAGTTCCCCCTCTAGTAAAAGATAACATTTTCGAGTTTAACATGTTCATTATATATGAGCATTACTATTTTATCATTTAAAATAGTAAAAATTTTAAATAACTAATTGACATTCATTATCAATTGGTTATAATAGTAATTGAAAATGATTATCAATCAAATAAAAGAGTTCCCCCTCTAAGTATAGATTGAACATTTTCTATAACCCCCTTTTATGCCCATAAAAGTAAAATAGCCGCAGTGATTCTGTCCAAATCACTGTGGCTGTTTTTTTTGTTTGGATTTATTGAGGATATAAGCGTTATGAGCAGTTCTGGCGAGAACTGTAAATAACTGTATCAGTATTAGCATCTTTGGCGAGAACTGCAAATAACGAGTGTTTTATGAACACTTCTAGCCAAACTTGTTCATAGCGAGTGCCTTATAAACACTTCTGACCAAACTTGTTCGTAACGGGTGCCTTGTGAACACTTCTAGCCAAACTTGTTTATAACGGCAGCTAAATCCAAAAAAAAGAATGGAACAGCTCATCTGTTCCATACTCATCTATAATTTCTTTCGTAACATACTTTGTGTTAGCATAATGCAAATAACGCCGCCGATTATACCAGCGATAATATCAGTTGGATAATGTACGCCTAAATACACGCGTGATGATGATATCATTGCGATACAAATGACACATAAGCCCATCAAATACGGTCGTATAGATTTGTTCGCTACTCTAAATATAATGAATATAAGTGATCCGAAAAATGCGGTGGATCCCATTGCATGTCCACTCGGAAAACTAAATCCAGAAATATCTATCAGTCTAAGTAAAGTTGGTCTTTCTCTGTCGAATATATTTTTAAGAAGTGGATTTAATGTACCTGATAAAATCATCGTAACTGCAAAAAATAATGTTTCAATGTTATATTTTTTAAGTTTTAAGTAACAAATCACAATGAGTGATAAGGCAATCATTGCCCAAACTTCTCCTAGTTTTGTGAAACCAAGCATTATAGAAGTCGTTATAAAGCTTTCAGTTGAATATATAAAGTTATAAACTTCATTATCAATCCATTTACCGAGTCTTGATTCATGGAAAAATGCAATGACTCCAAATATCAAACTAAATATTAGTATGAGTAAAGTACGGTTTGCTTGGCTCATTCGATTGCCCCCTTTACTTTATGTCTGATTCGATTTTGTTGAATAGTGTTTCTTTAGTATAACTTTCTTTGAAATGTGACATTTTGTCAATAATAGCTTCTCGTTCGTTTTCTAATTTATCCAGTTGATTGATCAGATTAGCTTGGTCCACATCTTTTTCTTGTAATACTTTAGCATATCCATTTTTCTCGAAAATTTTAGCGTTATCAATTTGGTCTCCTCTTGATTGATCTAAACCAAGTGGGATTAATAACATTGGTAACTTCAATGTCGCAAATTCGTATATAGCATTAGCGCCTGCTCTACTAATAACAGTGTTCGTAATCGCATAGAAGTGCATTAATTCATTTGAAACAAATTCATATTGGACATAATTGTCGTTTTTAATATTATGATCTATGTGACCTTTACCAGTTAAATGAATAATTTGATATTTCTTTGTTAAAAAGTCTAGATTATCTCGAATCGCTTTATTTAATGCTTTAGAACCTAAACTACCACCCATTACGAGTAATACAGGTAATTGATCATTAAAGCCCGTTAATTGATAACCTTCTTCTTTAGAGCCATCTCTTAAATCTTCTCTAATAATCGCACCAATATAATCTGATTTTTCTTTAGGTACATATTTTAAAGTTTCTTCAAAAGTTGTATACATTTTATTAGCAAATTTCATTGATAATTTGTTTGCTAAACCAGGTGTAACATCTGATTCATGCACAATTGAAGGAATTTTTAATGATTTGGCAGCGATAATAACTGGAACACTGACGAAACCACCTTTAGAAAAGACTAAATCTGGTTTTTCTTTTTTTAATACTTTTCTAGCGTCTAATATACCTTTTAAAACTTTAAAGACGTCTTTTAAATTCTCAAAAGATAAATATCGACGTAACTTCCCGCTTGATATCGGAATATATTTCGTATCTTTGGCAGAGTCAGTAATCATTTCTTTCTCAATACCATTTTTAGATCCAATATATATTGTTTCTATATCACGCTTTTGTGCTTCAGGAATGAGTGCTAAATTTACTGCAACATGTCCTATCGTACCGCCACCGGTAAATGCTATCTTCTTCATGTTTATTTCTCCTCGTTCTCTATCAATTTATAATATGCATAAAATGGTGCGTTCTTATCAAATGGAAATTCATCTGTTTCATATTCACCCATTTTAATAAAATCAAATTTTTCAAACAGTCTTTGTGCACGTTTATTAAGTGAAAATGTATCCGTTATGATAATAGGCGTTCCTGCTTCAGTAGCAATATCAATAGCAAATTGCATCATCTTCATTGCGACACCTTTATATTCAGGATTTGTAGCCATTCTATGAATGACATATGCGTCGTCAGTATTAGCTGGCCAGTCAAATTGTTTATACCATTCAGCTTGTACTTGATTGACACATATATAGCCTGCAATATCATTGTTTTCTTCATATAGATATAAGTCTCCGTTATCTATATCTTCGTAGAAATGCTTCTCTAATGGATAACGATGATCCCATTGAGGGTTCTGATCGTGCTCCATAATAGATTTAGCCATTTCTGTTAGTTGATTAATATGTTGAATATCTGATCTTGTTGCTTTTCTCAAACTAGTTTCCCCCATTTACTTATGCATATATTGAATTGCTTCATCAAGTTGTTTATCTTCACTACGGATTTTCTTGCGTAAAAGTTCAATAAATTTCTTAGTTGTATCATCTGTGAAAATACCATTTGCTGTTAAATCATGATCACTTTGGAATGATTTAACTTGTGATGTCAGATGGGCATCAAATTGGTCATTTTCACTGTTAATATTATACCCTAAAGCGTTCAAACCAATCTTAATTGATTTAATTTCTTTAGATTGATCGTCTTCTTGGTAAGTCTTACTTGGATCGATTATTTCTATTTCTTCATATTTAGGTGCTTTAATGGTTTTATCTGGTTGAATCCCTTTTTTATGAATATAAGATTTGTTAGGTGTTAACCATCTCATGTTTGTATATTTCAAAATGCTAGAATCGCTAAATTCTTTATGAACTTGTCCGATTCCTTTACCAAAAGTCGTTGTACCTAGGACATCTGCAATTTTATAATCTTGTAAAGCACCTGCGAATATTTCTGCAGCACTTGCAGATCCTTTATTAACCAGTACAGTATAATCCATATCATCTATGCCAGACATTTTGTCGTTTTCAGTTTCAACTGCTTGTGGTTTATCACCTTTCGTTTCTAAATATATAACAGGTTTGTTTTTATCAACAAACAAGTTAACACTCGTCACAACTTCATCTAATAGACCACCTGGATTGTTTCTTAAATCTAAAACGACATGTTTCACTTTGTCTTTTTTCGCTTGTTTCAATGCAGATTGTAATTCTTTCGTTGTTTTATTTTGGAACTTAGAAATTGCAATGACGCCAGTGTCTTTCTTTTTCGTATAATCGACACTTGTAAGATGAATTTTGTCACGCTTAATCTTCACATCGAAAGGTTCTTTACCTTCTCGTTTAATTGTTAACGTAACAGTAGTACCCTTTTTACCTCTTACTTTTTTAACAATTTCATTTAAAGATTTATTTTTAATCGATTCATTGTCAACTTTCGTAATGACGTCTAAAGATTTTACGCCAGCTTTTTCAGCAGGAGAATCTTTCATAGGACTCGTAATTCTAACGTAGCCATCGTGCATTTCCATCTCTGCACCAATTCCAACAAAATCACCAGAAATTTCTTCGTTATAGCTTGTTGTATCTTTAGCGGATATGTATTCACTGTAAGGATCATCTAAAGATTTGATCATACCATCAATAGCGCCTTGTGTTAATTTGTCGTCATCAACATCTTTGTAATAGTCATTATTAATTTGTTTATAAGCCTCTTCAATTTTGTTAAGTTCTTTTTGTTGATCATTGCCAAAGTATAAACCGAATTTATACGAAGCAAACGTCACAACAGCCGTTAATAAGACCGTAACAAATAATAGAATGAATAACTTATATAAAGGAAGCGTTATTTGCCGACTTTGTTTCTTTTTAAAAGGTTTCATTTACTCACAACTTTCTTGTCAAATATAATTTATTTTAACAGTTAAATCATATAAATAAAAACACTTTGGTGTGGGAAACAGCAAAGTGAACGAATTAATAAGGAAAAATGTTCATATCGTGAGTATAACGGGTGCTGTTAGGGACAAAATTCCGAGAAGTGTCCGTAAGAGGCGTTGTTAGGGACAGAATCCTGAGAAATGTCAGTAAGAGGTGTTGTTAGGGACAGAATCCTGAGAAATGTCAGTAAGAGGTGTTGTTAGGGACAGAATTCTGAGAAATGTCCATAAGAGATGTTGTTAGGGACAGAATTCCGAGAAATGTCCGTAAGTGAGAGCCTTTCTAATTACCAGAATTCGGAATAATGGAAGTTACAGCGTTCTAACTACCACAATTCTGAATTGTGATAATTAGCACCCCATCATCCAAATCTACAATCGAAAAAACACCTCATTTCCACTTGAAAATGAGGTGTTTTATTTTACCTTAGAATTTCAACCACTCTTCGTATGATTCGAATAAATCATCGAAGACGCTCATTGGTTGTGTGAACATGGCTTCTGTTTCTAAGTAATCTGAAAGTGTGTGGTAATCGTTTGTGAATTTAGGAAATGATAAGTCTTGGAAGATTAAATCTGCCAACTTACCTACTTCGCTTTTTTCACTTCGCTTTGTTAGTGCGTATTGATAGAAAGAATATTGTTTCATTTATTTCATTTTCACATCAATAGCCTTAGTTTCACCTTTAACTAGACTTTCTAATTTTTCGATATTAATTTCTTCAGCGTCATCTGTGTTTGTAATAATAACAGGACTGATTACTGATTTTACTTTTGATTCGATTGTTTCAATGTCGAATTTTAATAACTCATCGCCTTGTTTAACTGTATCACCAGTATTAACAAGTGCTTCAAAGCCTTCTCCACCTAATTGAACAGTTTCTAAACCTACGTGTACCAATACTTCTAATCCGTTAGCTGCTTTAATACCTACAGCGTGATTTGAAGGTTTGAATACATTCACAACTTCTCCATCAAATGGTGCTACTACTACACCTTCTGTTGGTTTAATGCCGAATCCTTCACCCATCATCTTTTGAGCAAATACTGGATCTGGAATATCTTCAATTGCTACATATTCACCTGAAATTGGTGCAAATACTTCAACATTTGTATCTTTTGATTTGTTACCGCCAAATAATTTTTTAAACATTACAATCGACTCCTCTAATTTTTAAAATGATTTACTAATTCTCCATACCCTAAATCTTCTAATTTATCATATGGAATAAATTGTACAGCAGCTGAATTAATACAATATCTTAAGCCACCAGATTCTTTAGGACCGTCATTAAAGACATGACCTAAATGACTATCTGAATCTTCAGAGCGTACTTCAGTTCTGATCATACCATGTGTTTTATCAACAAGTTCGATAATTTCTTCATCATCTAACGCTTTTGAAAAACTTGGCCAACCACAATCAGATTCAAATTTTTCTTCTGAAGTGAATAATGGCTTACCAGATAATTTATCTACATAAATACCTTTTTCAAAGTGATTCCAATATTCATTTTGAAAAGGTGGTTCTGTACCATTTTGTTGTGTTACGAGATATTCCATTTCATTTAATTCATCTTTACTTTTTTTAAGCATTTTAACGCCCCCAATACTTTTCTATAAATGCTTTACGTCCAGAACCTTGTTGATACCCTTGATAATGTGCAGGATTCTTCAAGTAATAATCTTGATGGTATTCTTCCGCAGGGTAAAAGTTCTTGTACGGTTTAACTGGCGTAATGACTGGTTTATCAAAAATATTTTGTTCATTTAATTGATTGATTTTGTTATGTGCTATTTCTTCTTGTTCTTTGTCGTGATAGAAAATAACAGGTTCATAACTTTCGCCTCTATCAAAGAACTGACCTTTGTTATCTGTTGGATCAAAAGTCTTAAAGTATATATCTAAAATAGCTTCAAAGTCTGTTTCATCTTCATTGTATTCAATTTGAACTGCTTCAACATGACCAGTTTGATTTGTACAAACTTCCTCATAAGTTGGATTTTCAACATGACCACCACTATATCCGGAAGTCACTTCAATAATACCAGGGAATTCATTGAAAGGTTTAACTAAACACCAAAAACATCCCCCAGCTAACGTTGCATATGCCATAGTTGTACCTCCTTTAATGATGTTAAGTTACTTTAACTTAATATCAAAGTACCATTTTTTGTCTAAAATATCTAATGTTTGAATTTGTATAGACTCAACATTATCAATATCCAACTGATCTAAAGATAAATTGAATGATTCATCTTTAGGATTTACATGAATATATGGTGGAAGTTCACTATATTTTTTGATTTGAGATAAAATAAATGGATTTGAAATATTTAATTTACCAATATCTATCGATTGAATTTTGAAATAGATTGTATCGTTATTTAATTTTTTAGGTTTCGTTTGAAGTGTAATATCAATATCTTTACCTAAAATTTTAGTACGCGTATCAAATGACAATGATTTCTTAGTGATGCGTGATTGAATATCATAATCTTTCATAGAAGCATTCATTAACGATTCTAATTGTGCATTATCAAAAGAAATGGTGAAATCTTTCTTAGTTTGTTCTGTGTTTATGGTTGGATGGTTTGTATCGTCTGAAATTTGAGACCATACATAAGCTAGAGCACCAAGTATTAGAATAATTAATATAATAAAAGCGTAAAACCAAGCTCTATGATTCATCCAATGTTTATTTTCCATAGAAGAACACGCCAATAGCACCTTCACCAGTATGTGTTGAAACGACTGGTGTCGTCACTGCAGTATCAAACAAGTGGAAATTTTTCTTTTCTTTAATTGTATTCATCAATTTCGTCATCAATTGTTCTGCATTCGCATCTGCAATACCAATTTTAATAAGTTCTTTATTCTCTAAGAAGACATCTAATTCTTTCATTAAATATTTAACAATTGCATTTTGTGTTCTTGCGTTATGCATCATTTCGATTTTTCCGTTAATCAATTCGCCAATTGGTTTAATATTCATCAATGAACCGAGTAAGCCTTTCGCTTTACCGATTCTACCACCTTTAATTAAGTTGTCGATATTACCAATGACCACAAATAGTCTTAAATTATTTTTAATCACTTCAATTTCTTCGACGATTTCTTCAACAGTTTTACCAGCGTTAATCATCTTCACGACTTCTTCAATTTGGAATCCATATGCTAATGAAATGAATTGACTATCCACAACAGTAACTTTACTTTCTGTCATTTGTGCTGCCTGTTGAGCTGCACTAAATGTACCTGATAACTCAGAAGTCATGTGAATACTAATAATTTCAGAACCATCTGCTCCTAATGAGTCATATGTTTCAACAATTTTACCAATTGGTGGCTGACTTGTTTTAGGTAGTTCTTTAGCATCTTTCATTTTTTCTAGAAATTCAGTTGAGCTAATATCCTCTTGGTCTACGTACGTAACACCATCGATTAGTATATTTAGGGGTACGACAGTAATGTTATTTTCTTCTAAAAAGTCTGCTGATAAATCTGTCGTCGAATCAACAACTATTTTAATTTTTGACATAATGATTCTCCTTTAATGATTGAACAGTATTACTAATTTTTCCTTGTACAAATTGACTTACTTCTTGCATGGTCTTATCTTCAAAAATAGAAGGCTCAATTGGGTCTAGAATGTGTACATAAACATCACCAGGGACCATTTTTTTAGAATCTTGAGCTTCCATGATTTTAGATGTCCCATAAATCGCAATAGGTACAATTTTAACTTTAGCTGATTTAGCTAATTTAAAAGAACCTGCTTTAAATTCTTGCATTTCTCCGCCTTTACTTCTACTACCTTCAGGAAAAATTAATAAAGAATGTTGTTCTTTTAATTTGTTAATACCATCTTTTATCATTTGTAAACTTGCGCGTCTATTTGAACGATCTAAATATATACAATTCATTTCTTCCATCCATGGACTTAAAAACGGAATTTTTTGAACTTCTGTCTTTGAAATAAATCCAAATGGTTGTGGTAAATGAGTAATTAATACAGGAATATCAAAATTACCTTCATGATTTGAAATGTATAATACAGGCTCATCAAATGGTTCTGTATTGCCAGACAAGTGTGTTGTAACACCAGCTGAATCTAGAATGCGTGAAGCCCATCTTTTTGCATATAAAAAGATCATTTCATCTTGTTTGCGGACATCATTAATCAATGACTTCTTATGTTTAACTTTGTTTAATTGTGAAGACACAAGTGCTGCATAACCTATAATATAACCGATTGTTTTCGTCGTTCTTAACATACTATTTTTTCCTTTCCAAATGCATATAAGTGTGTGGTAAAGTGTTTTTTTCATCGAGTTCGCCAGATTCAGATGAAAGAACCGTCCAATCTTTGAAGTCGTATGGAGGGAAAAAGGCATCACCTTGAAACTTATCTTCTATTACTGTTACATACATATCGTCAACGCGGTCCATCATTTGTTCATAAAGTCCTTGACCACCAAAGATAAAGATATGTCCATCAAGTTGATCGATTTCATCTAAAGAATGAATCACATCGACACCTTCGTGTTCAAAAGATGGATTTGTCGTTAATACAACATTACGTCTATTCGGTAATGGCTTACCTAAAGAATCAAATGTTTTTCTTCCCATCACGATCGTATTTCCAGTCGTCAATGCTTTAACTCTTTTTAAGTCATTTGGTAAATGCCATGGCATTTTGTTGTCTAAGCCAATTACGCGATTTTGATCATGACAAACTATAATTGATTTCATTTAAATTACTCCTTTTTAAACTGCAATAGGTGCTTTAATACTTGGATGTGATTCATAACCGTCAATTTCTAAATCTTCGTATTCAATATCAAACAATGATTTATCTGTGTTGATATTAAGTTTAGGTGCATCGTAAGAATCTCTTGAAAGTTGTTCATTTATTGCGTCTATATGGTTTTTATAAATATGCGCGTCACCAAACGTATGGACAAACTCGCCTACTTCTAAACCACATTCTTTCGCAATTAAATGAGTTAATAAGCTATAACTCGCAATATTAAAAGGTACACCTAAGAAAATATCTGCACTTCGTTGATATAATTGACAGCTTAATTTTCCGTCTTTCACATAAAATTGGAATAATGTATGACATGGTGGTAATGCCATCGTATCTATTTCAGTTGGGTTCCAAGCAGAAATAATATGGCGTCTTGAATTAGGATTTTGTTTAATGTTTTCAATTAAAGTCTTAAGTTGGTCAAATCGTTTACCATCTTGATCTTTCCAATCTCTCCATTGTTTACCATAAACATTGCCTAAGTCACCGTATTTTATCATAAAATCATCATCATTCAGAATCTTATCTTTGAATATCGCAAGTTGCGCTTTATATTGTTCATTAAATTCATCATCTACTAAAGAACGGCGACCAAAGTCCGTCATATCAGGACCATCATAGTCATTACTTTCAACCCATTTCTTGAAAGCCCACTCGTTCCAAATGTTATTCTTATATTGTAATAAATATCTTATATTTGTATCGCCTTTAATAAACCATAAAAGCTCAGTTGCAATTAATTTAAAAGAAACCTTTTTAGTTGTTAATAACGGAAAACCTTCAGATAAATCAAATCTCATTTGGTGACCAAATATAGAAATCGTACCCGTACCCGTTCTATCGTCCTTATTCTCGCCTTCTTCTAATACCCTTTTACATAAATCGTGATACGCTTTATCAAAGTTATTCATTTGAGCACCTCTTTTTCATATTCTCCTGTTACTATATTAACGAAAATAACGGTAATTTACTACTGATATAATATAGAAAATTTCACGATTATTAGGTATAATGGATATAAATTAATAAAGTGCTAACAAAACGAAGGAGGCTATTTCAATGAATGAAATTTTTGCTACTTTAGGGTTCTTCTTATTATTATGCTATATGATTAGTATGTGCATTACAGAATAGTATCAATAAGGGGTAATATACAAAAACTGGGACAATCTTTTGTCCCAGTTTTTGTATTTTTAAATGATTACGTCCATCACTCAAATTTATAACCTCGATTTATTCTCAGTCCATAATGTGTTTTAGTGCTTTTCCTTATACATTGTATTGTATTAAACTTTTTGAAAATCTCGCTTTTATAATGTGCTTTTACGATTAAATATTTGAACCCCGATAGACTTTTGATTTCTGAAGGTATTTCAATATTTCGTGAAAGTTCCCCCATTCTATCGTCTTCATCAAGTGTTTGTTCAAACATATGATCTAAATATAAGATATCTACCAATTCTGAATGTTGTTCGACCCAATTGTGATAATCATCATTTATATAATGGATTCGTCTTAATTCGTCTTCCGTTAAATAGCGTTTCATGCCTTCAGAAATGACATAATGGATAAGTGGATTTTGTTCTATTGCATATATATTTGCTTGCTGATAATGCTTTAATATTAAATACGTATCTCGTCCAAATCCCATTGTGCCATCTATGAAATTAAATGTTGTAAAGTCTGATGTTATTTCATCTAACATTTCAATTAGTACTGGCATCTTATGTTGTTTCATTATATGCAATTTAACTTTGACAGTATCTAAGTGAAAATATATCGGTGTATCTGGTGTGAAATAGAGTTTAGGTCCACTACTTTCAAATACAATTAATGGTGTCGTTTCTCGTTGAAATAATTGATTAATCGTTAATTTTCTTCGTTTAATGATTTGAACATTCTGAATGGATGCTAATTTAGATAACACAGAAAATGCATCCTCTACTTGTTTGTAGAGAGATGCATTTGTCTTAACGGCAGTTGTGATACGAATATTAGTCACAGTATTCATCAAAAGCGTCTTTAATATCCAAACAGATTTCTTGGATATCTCTTCCTTCAATATGTTCACGTGGCATAAAGTACTTAAGCTCGTTACCTTTAAATAATGCCATTGATGGGCTTGATGGTACTTGTGCGATATATTCTCTCATTGTTTCAGTTGCTTCTTTATCTTGTCCAGCAAATACTGTAGCGATTCTAGAAGGTTTTTTATCATTTTGTTGAGCTACTGTAACAGCTGCAGGACGTGCTAAACCAGCTGCACATCCACATACAGAGTTTACAACGATAAATGTTGTTTCATTCGGTTGTGCGTTCTCCATATATTCTTTAACTGATTCTGCTGATTCTAAACTTTCAAAGCCTTGTCCAGTTAATTCACTTCTCATTGGTTGAGCGAGTTCTTTCATGTATTGTTCATATGCATTCATATTTTATCCCTCTTTCTTTCTATTAGCCATTTGTTTCCAAACAGAACCTAATGCTTCTTCACCATTTTCGATTCTTTCAATTGCCATTTGTACTTGCAATTTAACATCGAACGCTGGATCGTCTTGTCTTTTCTTCAATGCTTCTAAAGCAGTTTCATCACCTTCATCAAATATAAACATAGCTGCACGCCATCTTACAATTTTCTGAGGGTCTTCTAATGCTTCTATCATTACTGGTAATGCTTCTTTAAATCCTAAATCACTTAAACAGTCACCAGCTGTTCTTCTAACAGAAACAACTTTATCTTTCATACCTTTGTATAAATAAGGTAATGTTTCTTTTGATTCAATCATACCTAATAGTACGATTGCCATTCTGCGTACTTGAGGCTTTTCATCATTTAACGCGACATCTAATAATGGATAATCGTCTTCTGTTGGTGTTGGAAAGTCATTTAACATTCTTAATTTTACTTTCCAATCCTCTTCTTGTTCAAACGTTTCTTTATCAACATGTACAAATTGCTTTTCAGGAATGGTAATGTCACTTGTTAAAGCTTCTTCAACTAAAGCCTCTAATTTCTCTTTAGGGTACAAAGCTAATATTTCTTCTTGAACGGTTGCTAATACTTCCTCTACTTCGCCGTAACGTACACCTAAATCTTCCCATTTTCTTAAAAAGACAACATTATCTGAGTCTTTTGTCGCTTTTAGCATACTATCAATATAAATTTCAGGAAGTTGTTTTCGTTTTTCTTCTTCTTGAGTTGTTAATTTAATTTGATAAGGTATACCTTTAAATTTTAAGACTTCAGCTTTTACTTCACCGAAATGTTCGTTTACTTTTTTTTCAGCAAAGTCCCCTTCTTGATCTGAACCAGAGATGGCTGCTGTAACGTCTTTAAGTAAAGTATCCCAGTTTTCTTTTGGACGCTTATCTACAGCGATAAAGTCCATAACATGGAATACAGATTTAATACCATCTAATTGAAGAATACGGTTAATGAATTCTGGATTATGATCATTCACTTCAGTATAAGTATTTGAAGACCTATCTTCTTTCTTAAATGATAAAACGATTTTCATCGTATTTGGGCTTGGTGTCGGTTCAACTCTAACAATTTCCATAATATCCTCCTTATTGCAACTTGTTACCTAATTGTTTAATGCGTATACCGATAGAACATTCCGATATACAATACTGATGTGCTTGGTGTTTACCTTTAGTTTCCCTATAATGTGTCTTTAATAAACACCCTTTACAGTATGTTTCCATCAATTGATCTATTTGTTTAATTGCTTGTTTCTCTTCTTGAGCTAAAATGAGTGTCACTCCCTTACTAGACCGTTATTATAACATTCATCATACAAATTGTTTACGATAAAGCTTATTGATTTTTATAACTTTGAGCCGTATAATAGATAAGTTCGATTATCGCGGTTTCTAAACACCCGCTATATCAAAATTTAGGAGGAACAAAGTTATGTATAATGAATTAATAGGTATTGGAACTTTCTTCGTTACGTTTATATTGATGCTCGTTCTATACCGATTTTTTGGGAAAACTGGCCTGTTCGTTTGGGTTGCTATAGGTACTATTATAGCAAATATACAGGTTATTAAAACAGTAGAACTCTTTTCAGTTAGTGCAACACTTGGAAATGTTATGTTCGCATCAATATATCTTGCAACAGATATATTAAACGATATCTATGGTAGAAAACAAGCACGAAAAGCAGTTTGGCTTGGATTTTCTTCAGTAATCGTCATGGTTATATTATTACAGTGCTCATTAGCGTTTATTCCTGCACAGGAAGATATCTCTCAAGAAGCGCTAGAAACAATCTTTAATATTGTACCAAGAATTGCACTTGGATCCATCATTGCATATATCATTGGTCAACATTTAGATGTATTACTATTTACATTAATTAAGAAGAAATTCTCTTCAGATAGAACATTCTATATAAGAGCTTACGGAAGTACAGTTGTCAGTTCAATAGTCGATACAGCGATCTTTGTATTGATTGCGTTCTATGGTAACTTACCGAACAATGTTGTATTTGAAATATTCTTTACGACATACTTCTTAAAACTCATCACAACTTTATCTAACGTACCGTTTGGTTACATTGCTAAATCAATGTACAGAAATGGTAAAATTAGCGAATAATTTCATACAAATCCAATAAAAATCCTACCTACTCCATTTCAATGGAAAAGGTAGGATTTTCTTATTGATGGAATACCTTCAAATACTCTACATAACTTGTTAAATAATGTTCGATATCATCTATCTCTACACGATAACCTTCATGTTTAATATAGAATGCCTCTAATATGCGCTCTGGATTTTGGAAATACATTGCAACTTCAGGATAAAAATAACCTGTTCTCATATAATCTGCTCTTCTATGAATCGTATCAACCAATAAATCAACGTCAATATATTGTTTAATCAACTCAGATTGGTCATGTTGTTTCGCACTTTCTACTATATTATATGTAGCCATTAACATGCCTAGTAATAATGGATCTGTAGATTGACGATTTTGTACATTCTTCAAATGTTCTCCTAAATTTTGAAAAGCAAATTGATAATATTTTTCTTCTGGTTCTATTTGAATCAATACTTCTGTACTATAACTTAACCAGTAGTCATGGTGTTTCCAATATGATTTTTGAATAAATTTTTCATAAAGTAATTTGGCAGTATTCAACCATTCTTCATTTTGATCCAGTTGATATAATTTTAATAACGCTAAAGCTGCTTGACCTTCATAATAAATGACTCTAAATGAATCTTTAACTGATAAATCTGGATAATTCAACACATGAGTTGTTTCTCCGTTCTCATCAATCATATTTAATAAGCCTTTCGCAACATTTTGAGCTACTTTTAAATACTTCTTATTAGAGCGACCGTATTGTATATAACCACATACAGCTAGTATAAATGCAGCGTTCTGACCTAATTTAATCTCATTAATATAGTGTGTGTCATCAAATACATAAGTTGCACCGTCATGTTTATATAAATAATGATTGATAATGTAATCTATCGGTTTCTTAGCTATACTTACATTCTTCTTCAAATAAGATAATGATTTAATAAATGCATATGTTGTCGAACTATGACATAAATTGTTATAAGTATTGATATTGATATCAAAGTGTGGAAAATAGCCATAATGATACTTACCATTATCTTGTATAAGATTCATCAAATAATCTGTATTCGTATGAATCATACGATTAATTTCAACTGGAAGATTATCTATTGGTCTTAACCCTTTCTTGTAACCTTCTTGTTCTATATTTATAACCTGTTCTTCTTCAATAAAGAAACTCTTTGTATAGAATCTCTGAACTACTTTGCCATCATAATCTTTGTGTAAATACAAATTATAATTCTTCTTATACTTTCTTAAATAATGATTGATATTTTTCTCAGAAAGTATGAATATCCCTTTCTCGTTTGTAGGTCTAATAAAAGCATTGCTGTTTATTTCTTCTGGTAAAAATGCTAGATGCCAATTGGAATCTAATGCAAAACCATACTCAACATGATTTCTAGTTGTATGAACTAAGTTTTCTTTTAAATCTTCAAATGGGATGTCTTCAACAGATGTTACAATATCAATTTTAATCCATTTAGCCGCTTTACCACTCTTCTTATGATATGTTTCGATAAATTTAATCATTTGATTACTGTTCGATAATTTAAAGCTTTTAACAACGGCTTTAACTTTAGGATGGCCTATACTTATAAATAACCTTTCACAATCAGAATGGTCATTTATAATTTGTTTAATTTGCTGTTTAGCATTCACGTTCTTTCATTCCTTTCAATTTCAATATATGTATATAAATCTTTTTTAATCTGAATTCAAATATGTATAGACAAAAATGAAAATAATCATTTTATTTTAAATAAAATTAAAAATGAAGAGTCTGGAACATTAATGTTCCAGACTCTTATTACTCATTATATTTTATTGTTCTTCTTCTTCTTTTTTACGACGACCGAATAAGAATAATGAGCCAAGTCCTGCGAATAAGCTTCCGAATAAAGTAGCATTTTCAGCAGGTGTTTCACCAGTGTCTGGTAATACTTTTGCTTGTTCTTTGCTATCTTTATTCATCATGTTATCTTTAGAACTTTCCATACCATTAGTGCTTTGTTGTTGTTCAGTTTGTGCCATATGTCCAGCATGATCAGCAGCTTTGCTATCCATACCATTCATATTGCTAGAACCAGCATCTGTGTTATCAGAAGCTTTTTCAACTACAACACCAACAGTTACAGTTTGTTTAGAACCATCAGGGTAAGTAACAGTTACTGGAATATCAACTTTAGTACCAGGTGTTACATTCTTAGGTGGAACAACTGTAATGTCACCAGTGTTAGGATCTACAGTTACAGTCCATCCAATTGGAACTTTGTCTGAAGGTACTTCAAACTTCGTACCAGGTGGTAACTCTTTATCACCAGTTTGTGGGATATGAGTTGATGTACCAGGTTTAACTGGAGTTGGACCTTGATCTTTAGAACCATATCCAGGTGTATTGTCATCAGCTTGAGTCTTACCAGCTGGTTTGTCAGCAGGTTTTTCGACTACAACTTTAACAGGAACGATTTCAGTAGAACCGTCTGGGTAAGTAATTTCAACCGGAAAATCATAAGTATGATTAGTTTTCGCATCAGCCGAAGGTGTAATAGTTATATTACCCTTATCATCAAATGAAAATGTCCAACCATCCGGAATAATAACATTTTTTGGAATTTTGAATGTCGTATTATCTGGTAATGGTTTGTTTTCAGGTGTAGTAAGCGGAATATTAACAGCTATACCAGGTTTCGTTTCTTTTGGATTAAAATCATAATTTGGATTATACTCATGAGCATCTTTCTTAACTACTTTAACTTTGGCAGTAGCAGTATCTTTAGAACCATCCGGGTAAGTAATTTCAACCGGAATATCAACTGTATCACCTTTTTGAGCATCAACCGGAGGTGTAGCAGTTACTTTACCATCGTTATCAACTGAAATTTTCCATCCAGTCGGAAGTGTAGCATCTTTCGGAATTTTGAATGTCGTGTTAGTTGGTAATGGTTTATTTTCAGGTGTAGTAATAGGTAATTCAGTAGCAGTACCTGGACTTGTTTCTTTATATTCTTCTCCGTAATTCGGATCATTTGCTTTGGCATCCGTGTTACCAATCAATAAGAAACGTTGGTTACTACCGAGATCAAGATCTTTAATTGATAAACCGTTATTACTTTCAAGCGTTGATTTTCCTTCGTTTACAGTAGTAGAACCTGATTTTGTGTGTTTACCAGCTACAACTGATGAGAAATTTGAGATGTTTTCCCAAATATGCGAAACATTACTATCAATATCTGAATCGTACATACCTTTTCCACTAAACTGGCGAGCATCCCAAGTTCTTACCTCATGATTACCAGACCATTTAAGCACATTGTCTTTAGTAAGATCTCCATATATAAGTGTCACATTACCAGTAGGTTGGAAGTATGTTCCTGCGTCACCACCTGAAACAATGCCAGTACGTTGCAAGTTGAAGTATTTCACTGTACCTTCAATGAAGATACCTCTTTCACCATTTCCGCCACCAACATTACCAAATCCAATTAATTCAGAATGATAATCTGGATTATCTGATTTAATATCAAAAGTTGAATTCTCTTTAAGAATTACTGCTGATTTTGTTGCACCAGATACAGGTAAAGTCATAACAGGGTTGTTACCACCTTTTTTACCTTTATCATCAATCTGATGGTTTCTAGCATCAACTTTAAATACAGCATTTTCATGTACATTAAATGTAGAGTTAGAGTTCAAACCAATAAGGTTATTTTTTCTAGCATCTCCATTTAGTTTATTTTCAGATACAGCATTGAACACGGCATCTCTTTCTATATTGACAACTGAACCACCGTGCATGTTTATAATGTTACCATTACCTTTTTGCTTGATATTGATAGTAGTTCTTTGTCCGGTATTTAACATACCATATTCTCCGTCACTACCTAATCCTTGGCCAACACCATAACTAAAAATATCTTGTCCAGTTAAATTAATCGTACTATCGTTACCTAAAACAATACGGACCCCATCTCCTTCAGTTGAGAAGATTGTATGTGCATTATATTCATCAAATGGATTTTCTGATGAAGTATTTAAAGTAACTGTTGAATGATGACCAAATGAAAGGTTACCGTTGATGTATTTTCTTGCATTAGTTGGGTTATTGTTACTTCCGTAAACTTTAAAGATTTTACCTTTAGTACTCATATCCATGTTGATAGTACTATTTTCAGATGATCTAATAACATTTGCACCGATAGTAATGTTTTTGTCTTTACCACTTTCACCATTGTTATGACTTGTGAATGATTCTAGTAAGTTAACTTCTAATTTATCGTCATTAATTAATGTTCCACCAGTATGTGTAATGTTTCTTAAATTAAGCACATGATCGTGTGAACCATTTTTGAACTCGAAAATACCATTGTTTTCCCGCCAGCTGCATTGTTTGTTCTACTAGCTGTTCTGATTTCACCATTATTAAATGTGAAATTCCAAGCTGGTTGGTTATTACCATTTGCAGGTACTTCAATGAAGTTATCTTTAGCATCGAATACGTGACCATTTAAGTTAACAGTTATCGCTCTTGGATTGTTACTTAATGTAATGTGATTATATTTTGCACCTGCTGGTCCTCTTGTAGAAGCAGGCATTGAGATATCTTGAGTGAAATTGATTGTTCCAACATTTTTGTCTTCAAGTGCTCTAAAGTACTCAACCCAGTTACTTACATTACGTGTTTGAAGCTCTGCTGCTCTAAACACACTTCCATAACTTTCACCTGATCTTGGTGCTTGTCTTGAAGGTTGTTCTAATGTTGTTGCTTCGACTTTGTCTTTGTTTTGATCATTAACAATGTCTTCAAGTGATTTAGATGACACGCTGCTTGTATCTACATCAGAAATTGTATTTGTAACTGTTGCTTCTACTGTCGGTGTATCTACTGCAGGTGTTTCTTCAACACTTGCTGGTTGTACTGCATCTACAGTATTAACTGCTGGTTCTGCAGTTTCTGTTGCTGCTTCAGTAGTAGTTTCTTCTTTAGCTACTTCTGTTGATTCAGCTTTTGGTTGTTCTGCTTTTTCAGCAGTTTCAACTTTAGCAGCTTCTGGTGCTACTGTATCAACTTTTGTTGCTTCTTCTGTTGATGCTTCTTCTGTAGTTGATTTATCTTCTGTAGTTGATTCTTCGTTAGTTGTTGTATCTTGTGTTGTTTCATCAACTGCAGGTGCTTCGGTAGTTGCTTCTTCTTGTGGTTGTTCTGCTGGTGTTTCCGCTGTACCGATTTCTTTAGTTTCTTCTACATTTGATGATTCTTCGATTGCAGATGCTTCTTCAACTGGATCTGTTGATTTGCCTTCTGCTTTTTCTTCTTGTGCATGTTTTTGAATTACATTTTCAGATGCAAATGCATCGTGAGTTGGTAAGCCTAAGAATATAAGCGTACCGATTAGTATCGAACACGTTCCTACCGTGTACTTACGGATACTAAACTTCTGTAATTTCCGTTGCTTATCCATTAGCAAGCCCCTTTACTATAAAATTTCATAAAAGGCAACTTTACTTATGGCTGAGTTTCCCCCGTTACTATTTTGTCTCTATCTCATTAGTAATGTGTTCAGTATATATTCTATTAATGAATCTCAGATATATGAGTGAAGTGCACACTATTAATATGTGAATGGTCGTGCGAAACTAACTCTCCTTCCGTTAAGATTATCCACACATAAGATATGAACAAAATTATATTTCGTTCTGAATTAGTATATCACTTTTAATGTCAATTTCAAATACTATTTATCCATAACTTTATAATTTATATATACTATTTTTACAACTTGTAATATTATGTACAATTTTGATGAAGAATTATTAAGTCTGAATTAAAGATATTATGACCATTTATTGAAGTCTGTTTATCGTTCGTGTAAATTAGATGAGAAGGTAAATAATTTGAAAGAGTTGATTGAAATGCCGCAAATATATTTTGACGCCTCTTCTAAAGGCAATCCTGGAGAGAGTTGTTGTGCATGCGTCATTATTACGGATGATGCGAGACATCATTTTACTTCATATATAGGTGAAATGGATAATCATCGTGCTGAATGGGAAGCGTTAATCTTCTCTATACAACATGCGATTGAATTAGAAGTTGGTAATGCGTTGATTTATACAGATTCGAAATTAATTGCAGATAGTATTGATAAAGATTTTGTCAAAAATCCTACGTTCAAACCCTATTTCGAGCTATTTAAAGAATTAGAACGTCAATTTGATTTAATATTTGTAAAGTGGATTCCACGAGCTCAAAATAAAGAAGCCAATCAATTGGCACAAACTGCCTTAAGAAAACAATTAAAGCATAAATAAAAAGCATATCACGACGGCGCGTGATATGCTTTTTGCGTTTAATTATAAGAAGTTCGTAGTTAAATATTTACTTGATACGAATAATTCATGTTCATTACAGATTTCGATAGATTGTTCGATTTCATGATGATATGTCATTTGATTCAGTAAATCTTCTGTTTCTAATGGTACATCTGTATGAATTTGAGCAAGTTGTTTCGACATTGCTAAGTCATCTCGATACGTGATGATTTTCTTTTGTTGTCCTGCTGTTAATTCGTTAATGTTTTCAAGAACATTTTCAACAGATTGATATTGTTGTATCAATTTAATCGCTGTTTTCTCACCGATACCTTTAACACCTGGATAACCATCAGCTGTGTCACCCATAAATGCTTTAACATCTACTAATTGATGTGGCTCTAAACCATATTCTTCTCTAAACTTATGAATATCATATTTATTGTAAATATTGAATCCTTTTTTCGTCAGCCATATATCAACATCTGTATTTATACATTGTAATAAGTCTCGGTCACCACTCACGACATATGTTTCATGCCCTTTTTCTTGAGCGCGTTTACTAATTGTCCCAATGACATCATCCGCTTCATAATTCGTAATACCTAAATTGAGTAGTCCTAATTTCTCAGCGATTTCTTTCGCTCGGTCAAATTGTGGAATCATTTCTTCAGGTGGTGCAACTCTATTTGATTTATATGCTTCAAACATATCATTTCTGAAAGTCTTAGATCCCATATCCCAACATACGGCAACATGTGTCGGTTTAATATCATTGATTACTGTATAAGAATGTCTAATAAATCCTTGTACAGCATTCGTAGGAATTCCTTTAGAATCTCTCATAAACTGTTTATGAATGCTTGTTGCATAAAAATGTCTAAATAATAAAGCCATACCATCTATTAATAATATTTTGTTACTCATATTATGCTCCTTTATATCTCTTTTAAGACGTTTTCGATTTTTTCTATGACATCATTATCAATATTTACAGACAAGTAATCTTCAATAAGATGAATCGTCTCTTGATTATATTGATCGATGTACGACTCACCTATTGTATCATAATGTGCCAAATTATTAGTTAACGCTTCATTAAACGTCACGATTGGATGGTCGATAAGCTTCATTGTATCATTTAAAATTGCATTTTGCGTTTCTTTTACTTTAGATGTCTTAATTAAATCTTTCTTACTCACCGAACTGATTGTTTGTTTCGCAATATCTTGAACGTGAATGCTAATCGGTTCTGGATTAATTTCATTTTCAAACTCATGTTTAAACTTAGAGATTAAAATAGAAGCATCATTTAATTCAACAATTGTTGGTGTTAATAAATCATCAAATGTTCTCGCATAAAAATTCTTTAATCTTTCTACGATAAGCGAGCTTTCCAAACTTAATTTCTGATTTAAATCATCTACATAATATTTCGTACTCATTTGAAGAGATTGTTTAAATTGATCCGTAACGGTCGATGTATTGAAATGTTTTTTGACGATATCATTTAATTGTATATTCAATCTGTCTTTCAAGTAATACAGTTGATCGTGAATTTCTTTTTCCAGTTGATGATGTGATTTAATCACAATTTGATTTGTGAAGTTCTGTTTATCTTTATAACTGAGTAAAGTTGATTTTCTCTTTTCAAGTTGTACTTTATCTTGTCTATACGTATGCACCATTTGTTCTAATTCATTCGTCAGTTGTTTAATTCTAGATTCTACTTGTGACTTTAGAACTTGCTTACTTTCAACTTTAACAAAGTGATCTAACGCGTTCATAAGTCGTTTGAACTCGTCATCATGTGATTTCAGTGCTTGTTTACTTGAAACTGGATAACATTCTGGTTTGATGTTCAATGCATCTAATGATGATTCTACGTAAGATATAACAGCTTGTTTATCTTCTTCAGATTCTGCTAAATCAATGGCGTTAATAACAAATTTCAAACCTTGTGATTGTTGTAAATTATTCATATCACGCATATAAGTTAAGAACTCACCGTCTTTATCAGTAAAGGCATGATTATAATAACTCACATAAATAATTAAGTCACTTGATGCAATAATTTGTTCAGTCTCTCTCGTATGTCTTTGGTTATTAGAATTAAGACCTGGTGAATCGATTATAATCTTGTCTTTTAACCATTCTTCTTCAAGTCTTAAATTAATTTTGTGTACAAATGCAGCATGTGTATCATCAGCTGTTAACTTTTCTAATTCTTCTATATCGAATGCGACAGATTTGCCTTCTTTTAAGATATCTTTGTAATGATTAAAGTTCGTCTCGATTGCTTCAAAGAATGCTAAATGATTACTAGATAATGATGCATGTTGTTTAATATCTTTATCGTCAATGAATGATTCAATTGTTGAGTACTGTTTATTGGCGAACTCTGTTATATGATTAATCTCTTCTAATAATTGCTCATAAGTCTTAAATGTCACTTCTTGTTCAGTACCGTAGCTAATTTCAGTAATACTTGCTGTCGTTGGATTCGGTGAACTTAGTAGCACTGGCTTTTGTAAAATAGCATTAATTAAACTACTCTTACCTGCACTAAATGTTCCAAATACAGCAATCTTTGTGATGTTATTCTCTATTCTTTCAACTTGGCTTTCAATGTTATGCACTTCACCTTCAAATAAAGGCAGTTTCTTTAAATGATTGATTTGATCTTTAAGTTGTTGCAAGTTATTTTCTTGATGTTCCGTTTGAACTTCTTTGTATTGTTGTTTCGCTTCTTTCTTATCTTCTAGGTCAAGCTCATTTATATTAATGAAATGTCTATCTATTAATTTATCGATAGATTCATCAAGATGAATATAATAATGTTGATAATTGTTTGTGATAAGTGATGTTTTTAAATTCTTAAATTCAACATATGTTTCATATTCATTCAATTGATTCGTTTCTTCATTAGACTCGTTATGCACTTCACTCGAATTAACGATTTCTTCTATTAATTGATTTGTTTCATTGCGTATTTTTCGATTAATCATTTCTGTAATGCCTTTAGAATAAATTAACACGTAATCATTTGTAATCGATGTTTGCTCTTGTACATGATCACTTAATTCTTCTTTACTAATCGTATATTGCTGGTTGATGATTTTCTCGAATAAGTCCGCATCTTGAATGTATTTGTTCAAGTTCTCTAATGATTTAATCCATACTTTCGTAATTTCATCGTGAATTTTGATGTCTAAAGCTTCTTTCACTTGTTCAAGCGTTTCATCTTGAATCATCGCTTTCTTCTTATCTTTATTAAATAATCCTTTAACTTTATAGTCCTTAGCCGTTGTTTCTAAATATTGACGAATCGTTTCTCGCATTTCATATGGCATCAAATAAGCGTTATCTAAAATTTCTTTGCGCTTTTCTTTTAAATTTGAAGTGAACTGATCTTTATCTTGAATTAATGATTGTTCACTTTGGACGTTGAATTTCTCTTTGTATGCTTGATAATCGTCATCAAATGTTTCTTCAGTAGAATCAATATCAGAAAGAATCGTTTCCATATGTTGATTAATATATTTCAGCTGTTCTTGTTTAATGTAATTCGTCACACGGTCAATAAATACTTGGTGTTCCGTACGTTGTTGATCAAGCTGATGGATATATTGATTAAATAACTGCTTCTCATTGTTCGGCGTATCATATTTAGAAACATAAAATATCTTCTCTAAATTCAGTTTCCAATCTGTAACGGCTTTGTTAACGCGATTTTTATATGTATCAAATGAGATTTCATCTTCGTCATGTTTATCGACTTGGTTGACGACCAATATAACCGGAATATCCAGCTTGTTTAACGATTTAATAAAATTAAAATTCATATCCGACTGCACATGATTATAGTCGACTGTATAAAATACATAATTAGATGTCAGCAAATATTGAAAAGCACTTTCTCTATGATTGTCACTCATTGAATCGACACCAGGTGTATCTTGAAAAGTAAAGCCTTTATTGAATTTATCTGATGTAAATTCAATTTCGATAGATTCCACTTCTCTATCTTCAGTGTTAAGCCTTTTAACATCTTCTTGATTATCTACAACTGTATATTGATTGTTGTTTAAATTAACGGAAATGCTGTTTTTATCTGAAGAAATCAGTTGTGCTGTGTTGCTTGTCGTAGGGACAGGAGAACTTGGTAATATATTTTGTCCGATAACTTTATTAATTAATGTAGATTTCCCTGCTGAAAAATGTCCGACAAAACTCACTGTATATTGTTCGTTATATATTTTTTTAATCATTTCATTGATTTGTTTAATTAATGGTTGGTTAGATGACTTTTCAATTTCTTTTTTTAATTTATAAAGTAAATCTAATGATGCTTGATTACGATCCATTTTAATTCCCCTTTATTTTTACACAAATAATTTAAATAGTGTGATTTACATCACATTAATTATTTAATCTCTATTCTATTATAAATAATGAAGAGAATATAAGAAAGGATGAATAAAATGACAGTCCAAAATAATGACCTAAACAAGAAGACTGATGACCACTCTCATGATGATCTGGATTTAAGAGGCACACTGTATTCAGTTTTCACATTGGGAGGCATCTTTGCAGTATTATGGGTAATTTGTTTTATTTTATTTTTAGTAAGAATTTAAGGGGTGAAATCTGTGCATAAATACGAAAAAGTATGGCTAAAAGTCGGCATTAGCTCATTAGTCATTTTCTTAACAATTTTGATGATTACAGGTTTGCATAATGGACACACGCCAGCCGCTTCTGGTAGAGACTATGTTAATCCTGATAAAGTCGATCAAATCGAACCTTTCAACAAACCAGGTTTACACAAAGTTAGCGGCAAAGATTACGACTATGAATTAGTTATTCTTGCTTCAGCTTTCAATTATCAGCCGGGTAAAGTCGAAATTCCTAAAGGTTCAAAAGTAAAAATCATTGCGACAAGTAAAGATACTTTGCATGGATTTAGTTTACCAGGCACAAACGTCAACATGATGTTAGAACCTGGACATATTAGTGAATATTACAAGACATTCAATGAGAAACGCGAATATTTAATCATCTGTAATGAATATTGTGGTATCGGACATGCAGATATGAAGTCGATGATAAAGGTTGTGGATAAAAAATGATAACACGATTAAATAAGAATGATAGCAGACTTGTGATGGCGCATATGTATGTAGCTATTGGTTGTTTAGTCCTTGGTGGATTAGCAGGTTTGTTACAAACATTAGTAAGATCAGGATATTTACAATTACCTAAACAAATTTCTTATTATCAAATCTTAACAGTGCACGGTATCGTATTAGCATTAGTACTGACAACTTTCTTTATCTTAGGCTTTCAATTTTCTGCAGTAGCTAAGACATCTGGACATTTAACGTCTGTACAAAGAAAGTTCGGTTGGGTTGGATTTTGGGTAATGATTATTGGAACGCTCATGGCAGCAACAATGGTTCTATTAAACAAAGCCACTGTTTTATATACTTTTTATGCACCATTAAAAGCACATGCTATTTTCTATATTGGTATGGCGCTTGTTGTTGTAGGTAGCTGGATTTCTACAGTTGGACAAATTTTAAAATATGTAGAATTTAAGAAGAAGAATCCAGGTAAGAAATCTCCCCTACTAAGCTACATGGTAGCTATTAACGGGGTAATGTGGATTGTATGTTCATTAGGTGTTGCTGCGACAGTACTTCTTCAATTAATTCCTTGGTCATTAGGTTTAGTTGAAAGAGTAGACGTAACATTAAGTAGAACATTATTTTGGTATTTTGGTCATGCACTTGTTTATTTCTGGTTGTTACCAGCTTACATGTGTTGGTATGCAATTGTGCCAAAGATTATCGGTGCAAAAGCATTCTCTGACAACTTAGCAAGAATGTCATTTATGCTATTCTTATTCTTCAGTATTCCAGTTGGGATACACCACCAATTAGTTGAACCAGGTATTGATGATACATGGAAATACTTACAAGTTGTATTAACATTTATGGTTGTCATACCTTCAATGATGACAGCATTTAGTCTGTTTGCAACATTTGAAAATTACGGACGTTCTAAAGGCTATAAAGGATTATTCACATGGTTTAAATCTTTACCATGGAATGACGCAAGATTCGTATTACCATTCTTAGGTATGTTAGCCTTTATCCCAGGTGGCGCAGGTGGTTTAGTAAACGCATCTGCACAAATGAACGGATTAATTCATAATACAATTTGGGTAACTGGACACTTCCATTTAACAATCGCTTCAGCAGTCATCATGACATTCTTCGGAATTATGTACTGGTTAATACCTCATTGTACAGGTAGAAAACTAACTAAATTCACAAATAAATTAGCACTTATGCAAGGTTATACTTGGGCAATCGGTATGACAATTATGAGTGGCGCGATGCACTATGTTGGATTAGTAAAAGGTGCACCAAGAAGATCAACATATTCAGAATATGGCGGTGCTAAACAAGCTGCTGAATGGATACCATATCAAGTACTACAAGCAGTTGGGGGAACAATTTTATTTATTTCTATAATATTAGTCGTAATGGTGTTTATACACTTAGCCTTCTTATCACCTAAAGGCGAAGAAGAATATCCAGTATCAGAAGCATTGGACGAAGAACAACCAGTCATTAAATTTGTTGAGAACTGGAGATTCTTAATCATCGTGACAGTATTGCTTATCTTAATCGCATATACAGTCCCTATCGGACAAATGTTCACAGATCCAGCACCAGGAGCCAAAGGAATAGGAGAAGGCAAGCTTTGGTAAAACTAAATTAATATATTTAACTTAGAACCTTCATACAATGATGAATAATAGGAAGACTGGCAACAAATCTTTAGAAGATGCGTTGCCAGTCTTTTTTTGTGGGGTTTGGGGGTGGTGTTTGTAATGAATATCTCTTGGCTAATATGTTGGATAAGTATGGAGGTTAGCTGAGTCTTGGCTTAACGCCATAATTAAGCCAAGAGATTGTCCAAGTCATAGCTTAACTCCCTACTTAAGCCAAGAGATATTAGATCTAGTCCAAACCATACATCCCCCACCTTTCTCCAAACCAAAAAACCACCTGCTCTGCAGGTGGTTTCCTCTTTCCTACTATCTATTTATTTCGTTTGCCCCAATATTGATAGTACGTACATTCGATATAGCCGTTAAAGAGTTTTCTTCTTTTTGTGGCTTTCTTACCTACTAATGGTTCAAATTCTTTATAGCTTGTAAGCATATATAATGATGCTTGGTCGTTTTGTTTCATGATTTCGCCTAAGTGTTTGTACATTGCTTCTACTTCACTTCGTTCACCGATACGTTCGCCATATGGTGGGTTCCCGATTATTGAAACGGGTCCTTCTGGTACTTCTAGGTTATGAACATCTTGGACTTTAAATTGAATGATGTCCCCTAACCCAACTTCTGTTGCGTTGTCTTTCGCAATTTCAACCATTTTAGGATCGATATCACTTGCTATGATATTAATTTCTTTATCATATAATGCCGCATCATCTGCTTCTTGTCTTAATTGGTCATATAATCCTTCTGGTATGATATCCCAATCTTCACTCGCAAAATCACGGTTAAATCCTGGTGCAATATTTTGAGCGATGAGTGCTGCTTCTATTGCAAGTGTACCTGAACCACAGAATGGATCGATAAATGGTGTTTCACCGCTCCAGTTTGTTAATCTTACAAGTGCTGCAGCTAATGTTTCTTTCATTGGTGCGTCACCTTGTGCTAAACGGTAACCTCTTTTATGAAGTCCTGAACCTGAAGTGTCGATTGTTAATAAAGCTTCGTCTTTCAGCAATGATACTTCAACTTGGTATTTACTACCTGTTTCATCGATCCAACCTTTAATTTGATACGCATGTTTCAATCTCTCAACTATCGCTTTTTTAACGATTGCTTGACAGTCGGATACGCTGAATAATTTAGATTTAACACTTTTACCTTGAACTGGGAACATACCTTGAGCGCCAATTACATCTTCCCATGGTAATGATTTCGTCTTTTCGAATAATTCGTCAAAAGTTGTTGCATGGAAACGTCCTACTACGATTTTGACTCTGTCAGCAGTTCTTAACCATAAATTTGATTTAACGATTGCTGTTTCATCACCTTCAAAAAGTACGCGACCGTTTTCTACTTTTGTTTCATATCCTAATTCTTGAACTTCTCTAGCAACAATTGATTCTAATCCCATTGGACTAGTAGCGAGTAATTGATACATGCATATACTCCTTTATATTTAAATTATAATTATTTACAAATAAAAAGCTCTCCTACTTGGGAGAGCGACACTAGTAAGTGATAAATCTGTAAGCCATGTTTTGTCCTTTAGTACTGCTAACGTGTACTAGTTACACTCGTACGCCAGTGATAATCATCTGTCTGTATGATTACATACCTTCTTATTCCGTTCATTTCCGTCAAAGAAGTGCTCCTACCAATTTTGGATTGCTCACTCGAGGGGTTTACCGCGTTCCACCTTTTACATTTCTGTAAAAGCTACGTCACTGTGGCACTTTCAAACTACTTTAACCATATTATTACTAACTTAGGTTATTTCGTTGCCGTCAATTAATTGCCCTGGCTTATTGTTTCGCCAAGCACGAACACTACATTCATCTCAGAATGTGTGAGCATGGACTTTCCTCTACTTAACGTAGCGATTATCCGAAATACCACTCAACAAAGAATTATAGCATAAACAGCGTTAAATAACTATCATTTATTCGCCAAATACTGCTTTTTCAAGATTAGAAATTCGTTTCAAGATATCTACATTATTAGAATTGTATTGTTGAGAACCTTGTGGTCTGCCTGACGCGACACGGATTCTTAACTGTTCGATTTCTTTTTTAAGTTTAGAATTTTCTTCTGTTAATTTGATGACTTCGTTATTTAATTCAGCCATTTTTTGATAGTCTGAAATAATGTCATCTAAAAAAGCATCTACTTCTTCAGTTTTGAAACCTCTTAAACCTCTTTCAAATTCCTTTTCATAAATATCTTTTGCAGATAGCTTTAATGTTACATCAGCCATTTTTACACCTCATTTAATATGATTCGTTGTCATTATTATAATTAAATTCCATAAAGTCTTGTAAATCCATGAATGTAATAACATTATAAGTATAGTTTGTCTTTTCAGCAAAATCAACTAACTTACTTTTGAAGTATTTAGGTGATGCTTCTTGTTCATCATCATAAAATAATATCGTCTTATCCGTATTATCGAGTATAAATTCATTGGCTTGTTGAAATTGGAACCCACCTTGATACTCACTTTGATGAATCGCATTGACATAGTCTGCATGTGTAACAATATTTTGGTAAGCTTGTTGGTTTGTTTCGTTCCATTTATTATAATGGTTTAAAAATGGTGTCAATATCGCAAGTTTCAATTGAGGGAATTTATTTTTCATTTCAATTGTCACTTCTGCTGCCCAAAGCTCAAATCCTAATTGACCTGAAATGATGACCCACTCCATACCTTCTTCTATTTCTTGCTCAATGATTTCTTTAAGATATGCTTTGATGACTTTTACTTCAGCCTGATCATTTTTGAAAATATTCAGTTCGAACGGTTTGTATCCTGTAAAATATACAGACGTCATGATAAATCACCTATATGGGTATAAATATAATTTAAATCATGTTGTACGGCTTTATGCTTTTCAAAGAAGAGTTTCTTACTTGTACGTTTATAATGGCATTCTACAGACAATTCTTTGTAGTTACTAATTAAGAGTTGGAATTTCTGTTCATTCATATATTGTAATTTCAATACGGCATCTTGATGTACAGCAAGTTTGTCTAGCAGAACATCGACTTGTTCTACAAATGGTACGACATCTTTATAAAAGTCGTATTCATGATCGTCCTTCGCATGTTGGAAAATATCTAGCATGTCATTTAATTTATTTAAAAGTTCTTGTATCATCGCTACACCTACTATTAATGAAGTTTGTATTTTAAATGTGCTCACGATAAAATGATAACATAACTAGAAAAGTTCTAGAATATTTATGTATCATAAAAAACTTTTGTAACTTATAATGAAATAAGGTATAATATTTAGAGTTTTATGATATGAAGCTAGGTGATGAATTTGAATTATCCAAACGGAAAAAAAGTAACAAAAAATACTTCTAAAGTCTCAATCCAAGATGACCCTAAATATAGTAGAATACAATATGGTAAACGGGGTATGAGATTAGAGGAGGAAATTGATAAATCCAATGAATACTTCAGATTAGAAAATATAGCAGTTATTCATAAGAAACCGACACCTATTCAAATTGTTGATGTTGACTACCCTAAAAGACAAAAAGCTGTCATTAAAGAAGCTTATTTTAGAAAGCCTTCAACAACAGATTATAACGGTGTTTATAATGGATACTATATTGATTTTGAAGCTAAGGAAACGAAAAATAAAACAAGTTTCCCTTTAAATAATATCCACGATCACCAAGTATCACATATGGAACAAGTATTAAACCAAAAAGGTATATGTTTTTTGTTGATAAAATTTAGCTATCATGATAGCGTATTTTTATTGCCTTTTAGGAAGTTTATGGTATATTGGGACAGATATAAATCTGGAGGCAAGAAGTCCATCACGCTTAAAGAGATTGAAACTGATGGTTACTTAATACCAATCCAATTTAAACCAAGAATTAACTACATAACAATAGTTGATCAATTGATAAAAACAGAAAGTGAGGCGCTCAAATGAGTCAATCAAAAGCTTCTAATAGTAAAAATGGTAAAGAACAACCTAAGAAGAAGAGGAATATCAAAAGGACGATAATTAAGGTGTTCGGTATTCTCGTGCTAGCATTCTTAGCAATGGTAATCATAGGTGTTCTCGTATTTGCATATTATGCTTGGAAAGCTCCTGCTTTCAATGAAAGTGCGCTTAAAGACCAATTACCAACTAAAATTTATGACAAAAATAATAAACTTGTCACGACCCTCTATATGGGACAAAAGAGAGAACATGTTAAATTTGACGATGTTCCAGACCAAATGAAAGATGCTGTACTCGCAACTGAAGATAATCGCTTCTACGATCATGGTGCATTAGACTACAAACGTTTATCTGGAGCAGTTATGAAGAACTTTACAGGTGGCTTTGGTTCACAAGGTGCATCTACATTAACACAACAAGTTGTAAAACGTTCATTCTTAACAGATAAGAAATCCATCGAAAGAAAAGCTCAAGAAGCTTACCTTTCTTATAGATTAGAACAAGAATATTCAAAAGATGAAATCTTTGAAATGTACTTAAACAAAATCTATTACTCAGATGGTATTTACGGTTCTCAAACAGCAGCTAAATATTACTTCAATAAGAAATTAAAAGATTTAAACTTAGCTGAAACAGCTTACTTAGCAGGTTTACCACAAGTGCCAAACCAATATAACATTTATGATAATCCTGAAGCGGCTGAAAAACGTAAAGACACTGTTCTTTATTTAATGGAAAGACACGGTAGAATTACTAAGAAAGAAATGAAAGAAGCACAAGATACACCTATCGATAAGAACTTAGTTAAACGTACAGTTGAAGAAAGAAACGATGCAATGACTGATACGCCTGACAATGAGTACGCTTCTTATATTAACTACGTTAAACAAGAAATTACTCAGAACAAAGCGTTCAAAGGTCAATCATTAAATGATATTATGACAAGCGGTCTTAAAATCTACACAAACATGGATAAAGATGTTCAAAAAACATTACAAGAGTCAGTTGATAACGGTACATTCTACAAGAATAAAGACCAAATTACTGGTTCATCTATAGTAGATACGAAGACTGGTAAATTAGTCGGTATCAGTGGTGGTAAAGATTACAAAGATGTAGTTGATAGAAACCAAGCAACAGACGTTCATCCTACAGGTTCATCACTTAAACCGATATTAGCCTATGGTCCAGCAATTGAGAATATGCAATATGCGACAAACCATAAGTTCCAAGATGAAAGCGAGTATAATATCAATGGTAGTATCTTCAAGAACTATGATGGTCAAGGTCACGGCTCAGTTACAATGGCTGATGCATTAGCAAGATCATATAACATTCCAGCATTGAAATCTTGGCAAGAAACAAACCAAAACGCTGGTGAAAAAGCAGTTAAAGACTTTGCTTCTAAAGTGAATTTAAATTATAAAGATGAAATTGGACCTTCAGAAGTACTGGGTGGGTCACAATCAGAATTCTCCCCTACTCAATTAGCGTCAGCATTTGCGACTATGGGTAATGGTGGTACTTATAACGAAGCAAAATCAATTAGAAAAGTTGTCACTCAAGATGATGAAACAATCAAATTCTCAAGCGAAAGCCATAAAGCTATGGAAGATTACACAGCATACATGTTAACTGAAATGCTGAAAGGAACATTCCAAGCATACGGTTCAGCTTATGGATATGGCATTAACGGTGTGAACGTAGCAGCTAAAACAGGTACTGGTACTTATGGTGATGAAGTATATACTGAATATCAATTACCTGAAAATGCAGCGAAAGACGTTTGGATTACAGGTTATACACCACAATACACTATGTCAGTATGGATGGGCTTCAACAAAGTTAAAGAATACGGTGAGAACTCATTCTTAGGACATGATGAACAAATTAAACCACAAATATTATTCAATGAAGTTATGTCAGAAATCTCTAATTATGACGGTGCAGACTTCGAAAAACCAGATTCAGTAACAGGAAGCGGTAAAAGCTTAAGTGTTGCAGGTAATGAAGACAATAATACAACATCAAGCTCAGCACCTAGCTCTGGTAATAGTAGTAATCAGCAAAATAACTATAACTTCTCAAATAATAATAATAATGTAACAACAAATGAACCACAGACGAATTCAAATTCATCTACAACACAACAAAATAATACACAACAACAGTCATCTACTAATCAGAACGTAACAACTGAAGAACAAACGACAGAAACACCAACATCCGAAGATTCAGATTCAGACTCTGACAATAGTAGTTCAACCTCAGATGCAGCAAAACAAGCTGCGAAAGAAGAGAAAGATGACTAAGATATAGAAAAAGCATCACATCCCGCAAAGGATGTGATGCTTTTTTGATTATAATATTTTCTATTCTCCGCTTTCACGTTGTGCGGCTCTTTTAAGTTGAATCTGATATCTCGCGTTCATTCTAATTAATTCTTCTTTCAATGTTACCATTTGTCTATATCCCATAAAGTGATATATTCTCTCGTTTATATAGTGGTAGCGTTCTTCAAAATTCATTGGTATAACTGGATATTCTTCGATATGCGCTATATCAAACGTTTCTATTTGATTGATTTGTTCTATATAAGCAATGATCAAATGATAATATTGATCTAACAATTGATGTGCTTCATTTGTTTTAAGCTTTTTATTTTTAACAAGTGGTTCTATTTGTTGTTCAAGTTCTATGAAATCATTTTTTTGTATCATGCGCCTTCAACCTTTACTAACCCAGCTTTTAATCGTTTTTGCCCTTCTCTACAATCTGCAAATAATGGACATACTTCACATTTCGGTTTACGTGCTACACAGTGATAGCGTCCAAAGAATATAAGCTGATGGTGACTTTTTGTCCATCTTTCTCTTGGAATGATGCTACATAAACGATCTTCAACTTGGCGCACATTGTCTTTAATTCTACATATTGCAAGACGTTTAGATACGCGTTCTACATGTGTGTCTACTGCTAATGATGGTTCCCCGAATGCTACACTCATCACAACATTCGCTGTTTTACGCCCTACACCAGCTAATGATTCTAATTCTTGATGTGTACTTGGTACGACACCATTAAAATTATCTAACAATGACTGACAAAGTTTTTGAATATTTTTAGCTTTATTGCGGTATAAACCGATTGAGCGAATGTCATTTTGAAGTTCTTCTAAACTTACATTTAAATAGTCTTCAGGAGTTTTATACTTTTCAAAAAGCGATTTCGTCACTTTGTTGACGAGTACGTCTGTACACTGTGCAGAAAGTAATACTGCGATTGTTAGTTCAAATGGATTATCATGAACGAGTTCACATTCAGCATCTGGAAACATTTCATCAATAACATCCATCATTTCTAATGCTTTCTTTTTACTTATCATAAGGATTCTCCCCATTTACCCAATCAAAAGTCGGGATTAAATTAACATTTTGCTTTACTTTTTTAGTTTGATTAAACTTTTCACTTTCTTCTTTGGAAGATTCAACAGTCGTGATGTTCTTCTTCTTCCAGTTCAATAAGATACGGTCGATATATTTGATGCTGAGTTTATCTAAACTATGCGCTTCGTTAAGTGCGCTCATAATGAGTTCGTTTGAATGTTTATCAGTATCAATCCAGTGGTTTAATGTTTGCACTTCTAATGGTGTTAATGGTCGACCGAAAGTGGATTCGAATTCTTGGAATAGTTTCTTGAATTGTAAGTTTTGATCTTCTACTGTACCTTGTTGCATTACTTCGTTTTTGATTAATGCGAGTTGTTCATACATAGGATCAAATGATATGAATTCATTATATTTATGTTGGTCATCTTTTTCAATTTTAATGTCTATAATTTTTAATTGAGAAAGTTGATTAATGATATGACTTACTTCTTGTATAGATAATGTCGTGCCACGTTGGATATCTTCTAATGGAGGTTGTAAGTTACGATCATTCTCTTGATCCAACAATTTAATAAGGATAACGAATTGTTTTTCATTTAATCCTAAATTGGCATAATGATCAAACAAAGCTCTTTGAACAACGACTGGCTTTTCTTTTAACATAGCACTTGTATACATTTTTTCACCTACTTCATTATAAAAATATAGAGTCTGGGATCACTATTCAGCTCCCAGACTCGCATATTATTATGGATATAATCGATTTAATAAACGTGGGAATGGTGCAGTTTCTCTAACGTGTTCTACGCCACTTAACCATGCTACTGTTCTTTCAAGTCCTAAGCCAAATCCACTATGTGGTACACTTCCGTATTTTCTTAAGTCAGTGTAATAACTATATGCTTCAGGATCTAAACCATGTTCATTAATTCTTTGATTAATTAAATCTAAATCACTAATTCTTTCAGAACCACCAATGATCTCTCCGTAACCTTCTGGTGCGATTAAATCTGCACATAATACAGTGTCTGGATTTTCAGGGTTTGGTTCCATATAGAATGGTTTAATTTTTGTTGGATAATTAATGATAAATACTGGTTTATCATAATGGTTTGCAATTGCAGTTTCATGAGGAGAACCGAAATCGTCGCCCCATTCAATATCATCGAATCCTTCTTGATGTAAGAATTTAATGGCATCATCATAAGTGATTCTTGGGAATGGTGTTGAAACTTGTTCTAACTTAGAAGTATCTCTTTCAAGAAGTTCTAATTCTAATTTACAATTTGCCAACACAGCTTTAACGATGTGGTGTACGTAATTTTCTTGAACTTCTAAGCTTTGGTCATGTTTCATAAATGCCATTTCGCCTTCGATCATCCAGAATTCAATTAAATGTCTTCTTGTTTTTGATTTTTCAGCTCTGAAAGTTGGACCGAAACTAAATACTCTATTATGCGCCATAGCTGCAGCTTCTAAGTATAATTGACCACTTTGAGATAAGAATGCATCTTCATCGAAATATTTCGTATGGAACAATTCACTTGTACCTTCAGGTGCACTACCTGTTAAAATTGGTGGATCAATTTTAGTGAATCCACTTTCGTTAAAGAATTCATATGTCGCACGAATAATTTCGTTTCTAATTTTCATAACGGCATGTTGACGTTTAGAACGTAACCATAAATGTCTGTGATCCATTAAGAATTCTGTACCATGATTTTTCGGTGTGATTGGATAATCATGTGATTCTGAAATGACTTCTACACCACTTACTTGCATTTCATAGCCAAATTTAGAACGGTCATCTTCTGTAATTGTACCCGTAACATAAACAGATGTTTCTTGTGTTAATGATTTAGCTAATTGGAAGATGTCTTCTGATACTTCAGCTTTTACAACGACACCTTGCATAAATCCTGTTCCATCTCTTAATTGTAAAAATGCTATTTTCCCACTTGATCGCTTGTTTGCAATCCAAGCACCGATTGTCACTTCTTGATTGACATAATCTTTAGCTTGTTTAATCGTAATATTCATTATTATTTCTCCTATTCAAATAAATTACCTATAGTTATTTTATCAAATTATGCATACAACTGCTATCTGTTTGGATATTTTCTTAGTTTATCTTGGAATTTATTTAAATCGCCTTCGATAACAGGTATTTCACCTAATGCATTAATAAAGTATTTACTGTAATTACTATCTAATATTCGTCTATCAAAGCAAATTAATAAACCTTGGTCATGTTTGTTTCGAATTAATCGACCGATGCCTTGTCTAAATTTAGTTACAGCGTCTGGCAAGACAAAGTCTTTAAATGGATTGTCAAATTCATCTTTCATTAAATGGTATCGTGGATCATCTTGATGTATAAACGGTAACTTCGTCATCATGACACATTTAATACCTGAAGATTGATAATCAAATCCTTCAAAGAATGATAAAGTACCTAGTAAAATCGTCTTATCAAATTGATTAAACTGTTGTACGAGTTTGTATACGTGTGAATGTTGTTGCTGCATTAATACGACATAATCATCAAAGATTTCAAGTTCTTCCATGTATCGATATGCTTGATACAACATCGCATAGTTCGTAAACAGTACTAAACATTTTTGATTTGTTTCACTTACAAATGTAGATAAATAACTAACAATCGTTTCTATATAGTCATCTTGTTGATGATATTGATAAGTCGGCATATTTTCCGGTACAAAACATGTTGCTTGATTTTTCAAGTCGTAAATATCATTTAAATAATAAGTGTTAAATTGAATGTCTTCAGGAAACATAGATTTAAATGATGTAAATGAATGATTAACGGTTAATGTCCCAGAAATGAAAATATTGCTATTGAATTGCTCTATAAACACTTCATTCAGTAAATCTTTAACTTCTGCTTTTTTAACAAATAGTGAAAGTGTAGATTTCTGAGATATTTTCTTAATGGATACGAATGGCACTTGACCAGACTTAATCATGTTATAAATTTTAGTATATTGATGATAAATATAAATTAACTCTTTCTTGAACGCTTTAACATGTGCGTGTGAGTAAGATTTAAATCTAGATAATATTTGATTGATTGTACTAATTTGTCGTTTAAATATTTCAGATATATTCGCGACATCAATATCATAGAAGTAATGAATTTGTTTATCATCTTCATGTGATTCATGATGCTTATCTGAAATTTGAGCCATTAAATCATCAAATAATTGTTCGTTTTGTTCGTGCAGTAAATCAATATCACGTTTCAGTTGATAAATATCGATTGGTTCAATAGGATATTGTTCAATGACTCTTCTATTTTCTAATTTATCTAATCGCTTAAATAATTTTTCTTGCTCATTTTTACCTAATAAACCGAGATGATATTTAATATGTTGGTAACTTAAATCATCTGTTACTTGATTAAGTGCGTAATCTTGAATACGATGTGCTTCATCAACAATGATATGTTTGAACAATTGATATACGGTATCTTCTGTACTATGTTGTAACAAATGCGCGTGGTTTGTTATACCGATCTCTACATGCTGCGCACTCTCTTTAATAAATTGATAGTAATGTATATCATTTTTAAACGGTACATAAGTCGTGCGTTTTTGTTCAAAGAAGACTTTTTGACCACCTTTAAGATGAAGCTCTTCAATGTCACCTGTTTCCGTTTCAAGAATCCATACAAGCAACTGCATTTTTAAAATAGTCGCTTCATAGTTGTCTGTATCATCTTGTAATATATTTAAGATTAAACCAAGCGAAATATAATGATCTTTACTTTTAATAATCATCGCTTTTAAATCTAAATCTAATGCATTTAAGACTTTATTAAATTCTTGTTCTAGCAGTTGATTTTGAAGTAACTTCGTATGTGTTGAAACGAGAATATGTTCACCAGTTTCTAAATAATACAACAATGCAGCGAGCACAAAGCTCATCGATTTCCCACTACCAAGCGGTGCTTCAATTAAAGCATTCTCATTGTGCATTAATGAATCGAACAATTGTTGAACGAGTTGATATTGTTCTTTACGATAATCGAAATTAAACGTTTTAAGTATTCTATCATAAGCTTCATCGAGTGTAATTGATGTACGATCACTAGAATGTCGTATTGGCATTTGCTTTAAATAATGGATGTTCTGGTACTTTTTAATATTGCGATTATGCGTTTCGGCACCTTGATGTGTTCTTACAATTTCAAATAGAACGTCCTTTAAATCATGCTTTAAAGATTTAGATAAATAATAAAGTTGTTTAATGGTATCAATCGGAAGACCATTTATTTTTTGAATGGCTTTGATAAATAATAATGCAGTTGCTTTAGCATCCTCATAAGCACTATGCGCTTGGTTTAAATCAACTTTTAACGATTGACTCAATTCACTTAACTGATAACTTTCTTCGTTTGGAAATGCGATTTTAAACAATTCCATCGTATCAATTGTTAATTTAGGTTCGAATTGTATTTGATGCTTTTCGAAATGGGATTTGAGAAAGTTTAAATCAAATAGAACATTATGCGCGACAAATACACAATCTTTCAACAAGTTAAACAATGATTGACTGATCTCTTCGAAGTATGGAGCTTCTTCTAAGTCTAATTCATTGATATTGGTTAATGCTTGAATGAAAGATGGAATTTCCAAATCCGTTTTGACATATGAATGATATGTATCGGTAATTTGGTTATTTTCTATAAATGTTATCCCAATTTGAATGATTTCATCATATTGAATTTGGTTTCCGGTTGTTTCTAAATCTACAACAGCGTATCTTTGCGCCATATTATCTCTCCTATATTTCGATATCTGCACTCATAAATTGGTGTAATTGACCATCATCAGATATCACGGTTAAGAACCCATTATCTTGTATATCAATTGCTCGACCAAATACTTGCTTTTTACCCTCTGTATAAGTTAGTTTTTTGTCCCAAATCATACTTTTACTTTTATATAACTCTTTAATGTCACTGAATGGTAATTCTAAAAATTGATCATATCTCAGTTCAATAGCCTCTATTAATAATTTCAAAAATTGATAAGGTTCTATAGATTGTTCATTCTCTATTTTTAAACTTGTCGCACGTGATTGACCAGCTCGATCGAAATCTTCTTGTGTTTGGTTTAAATTTATACCAATGCCACAAATAATCGCATTAACGCCATCTGTATCTGCAATCATTTCTGTTAAAAAGCCACAAACTTTTTTATCGCCTATATAAATATCATTAGGCCATTTAATTCTACTTTGAATGCCATAATGCTGTTCAATCACTTCTTGAATAGCAAGGCTTATAAATAGATTAAATGTCGACATTCTTTGAATTGGAATATCTGGGCGTAATACAACTGACATCCAAAGCCCTTTACTTTTAAGAGATGACCATTCTCTTTGGAAACGCCCTCTCCCATTTGTTTGTTCATCACTCAAAACAATAAAGTCATGATCAATGTCATTAACACGAGACTTGGCTAACAATTGTGTTGAATCTACTTGTGTTTGAACAATTGCGTGATTCAATATACTTTGATCTTGAAGTGTAATATTCACAATGCCTTCTTGCCAAGTTGTGGGGATTTCTGAGATTTTATATCCCTTATTTGAAATAGACTCAATTTCAAAGCCTTCTTTTCTCAATTGATCGATGACTTTTTTAACTGTTACACGTGAACAATTTAACGTTTCAGCTATATGTTGTCCTGACAAATATTCATTATTTTGATATAAATATTTAATAATTTCACGTTTATATTTTGACATTCTCTCGCACCCATTCTATTAAATCATTTTCTGTATTATCCACTTTAAGGTTAATAACAGCTTGTTCAACTTTATTTAAAATATCTTTGATCCATGGTCCACCTTTTTTATTAAATGTAGCCATCAATATTTGACCGTTAATTTGTAATTCTGATTTATCATATATAGGTAGTTTATCATATATTTCATCAATTACACGGTCATTCATAATTGTAGGATGGATAGAGATATTCAGTTGTGCATTATGCTCAGAAATAAAGTGAATGATTTCTTTCATTTTATCACGATGATACGTATATACGAGATGAATCATATCTTGCTTTGAAATATTATTTTCAGAAAGTGTTATCAATGATTGAACGTAAGATGAGATATCACGCTTTTCTTGATTACTGATTTTCAAACTGTTCAAGCTTGTTAAATCTAATTCGTATAAATAACATAATGCAGCCACCCATAAATCGAAATGGGCATGTTCCGGCATGAAGATACTAGTTTGATTAATTTCTTTGAAAAATGGAATATATTTAAATATTTCTAGTTCATGAGCAGTCTTTTTTGTATCATGAATATATTGACCTTGAATCATTTTTTTAAGTTCAACAACAATTCTTTCAATTGCAATGGCACTTAAAGAATGTGCTGTTTGATGCATGGCGTCTTTAGTATCGTGATCAAGTGCAAAGCCTGTCTGAGCTTGGAATCTTACACCTCTCATAATACGTAATGCGTCTTCTTCCATGCGATCAATAGGTGTTCCGACAGCTTTTATAATTTTGGATTGTATATCGTTTAACCCGTTGAAATAATCATGGAGTTGATACGACTTATCCATAGCGATAGCATTCATTGTGAAATCTCTTCTTGCTACATCTTCATATAAATCCGTTACAAACTGAACAGATGTAGGTCTTCTATGATCAACATAATCCCCATCTTTTCTAAATGTTGTCACTTCATACTGTTGATTTTCACCCATCACAATCATCGTGCCGTGCTCTTTGCCTATTGGTAAAGTCTTATCAAATAATTGTTCAACTTCATCAGGTAAAGCACTTGTTGTAATATCAACGTCTGAAATTTCTTTCTCCATTAAATAGTCTCTTACTGAACCACCAACAAAATATGCTTGATGCCCATTACGTTCAAGTGTTTCAATTATCCATTTCGCATCTTCAAATACTTGATATTCACGCATATTATTCTCCTAACATATCGTTGTAGCAAGATTCGTACTGATCAGCAATCACTTTAGATGAGAATCTTTCACGTACATCTTGAATCATAGCGTTTTGCATTTTGCGATAAAGTTCTGAATCTGTTAATAATTTGACCGCATATTCACTCGCTTTATCTGTATCACCGACATCAACCGTATAACCCGTTTCACCGTTTTTGATGACTTCTTTAATGCCACCTGCATTTGTACCAATCGGCACAACACCTGTAAGCATAGCTTCAAGTAATACAAGTCCAAAGCTTTCTTTTTCACTTAATAACAACGTTAAATCAGACATTTGATAGAAGATATTCACTTCATCTTGTTTACCTAAAAATAGAACTTGGTCTTCTATATTAAGCTGTTTAATTTGTTCTCTGGCCACTTGTAACTCTGGACCATCACCGATCAGTAATAGTTTAGATTTAATTTGTTTGTTAATTTTGTGAAACGTATCTACGACATCAGGCACGCGCTTAACTTTTCTAAAATTTGATACAAACGTGATGACTTTTTCATCTTCTTCTATGCCATAACGGCTTCTTAAATCTGTATTATAAATTTGTGGGAAACTTTCTTCTTGTACAAAATTGTATATAGTTTTGATTTCTTTATCAGGTTCTATAATGTCATATGTTTCTTGTTTTAGACTATCACTGACACTTGTTACAACGTCACTCTTTTCAATTCCGAATCGAATGGCACTTTGTAATGATGTATCATAACCTAATACTGTAATATCTGTTCCATGCAAAGTCGTCATGATTTTGACATCTTTTCCGGATATTTGACGCGCTAAAATACCACAAATTGCATGCGGTACCGCGTAGTGCATATGTAATATATCCAAGTCGTAATCGTTAATGACGTCTGCAATTTTAGCACTTAATGTAATATCATATGGTGGATATTGGAATACAGAATATTGATTTACGTCAACTTGATGAAATGTTACGTTTGGAACAGGCTCTCTCATTCTAAAAGGCATATTAGAAGTTATAAAGTGAATTTCATGCCCTCTTTTCGCCATCTCCAAACCAAGCTCAGTTGCAACGATACCTGAGCCCCCCATTGATGGATAACAAGTTATACCGATTTTCATATTAATCCTCCATTATGACTTATTTACGTTCAAATCTATCTTTATCTCTTACATTGAATTTATTCATTGTATCTTGGAAACTTTTATTTAAATCTATGTCTAAAGAATTTGCTAAACAAATTAAGACGAATAAATTATCGCCTAATTCAGCTTCAATTGTATTGTCTTCTTCTGTTGGTTTCTTTTTCTTTTCACCATGACTATGATTAATTTCTCTAGCTAGTTCTCCAACTTCTTCTGTTAATCTCGCTAAATTTGCTAAGGGCGAAAAATAACCTGCTTTAAACTGAGAAATATATTGATCAACTTCATGTTGCATCTCTTTCATGTCCATAAAATTTCCTCCCTACATATCTTTTATATCTCTATATAAAAGAACTCACATAATAAAATTATATATGATAATCATGCATAATGACAACGTAATAAGCTTATATCTACAAACCTCATAAATATTTAAAAATAAAAAATACCAACAAAGTCAAAAGACTTTATTGGTATTAAAATGATTTCATTAATTATTACGTGCCATTAGAATAAATCTTGCTAATTCAGCTACCGCTACAGCTGTTGCTGCAACGTATGTCATAGCAGCTGCAGATAATACTTTTTTAGCATGTCTATATTCTTGTTGGTTAACGATATTTAATTTTTCAATTTGTCGCATTGCCCGTTTACTTGCATCGAATTCAACTGGTAATGTGATGATTGAGAATAATACAGCGAATGACATAAATACGATACCAACCCATAATAATGTTGTACCGAATGTACTACTCATTGCTGTTAATACGATACCAGCTAAAATGATAATGTATGATAACGAACTTCCTAAATTAGCAAGCGGTAAAAGCGCTGATCTAAATTTAAGGAATCCATATCCTTGAGCATGTTGAATAGCATGTCCTACTTCATGTGCTGCAATTGCTGTACCCGCAACACTTGGTTGTTGATAGTTTGCCGGTGATAATACAACACGTTTCTTAGTTGGATCAAAATGATCTGATAAGAATCCTTCACCTTGTAACACTTCTACATCATGAATTCCATTTGCAGCTAAAATTTCTTCTGCAACTTGTTTACCCGTCTTCCCACTTGTTGAACGTACTCTTGAGTATTTATTGTATGTTGATTTTACTCTAAATTGGAAGTACATAGGGACAATCATAATGATAATAAAATATATGATATATGAAAACAAATAACTTCCTCCTTTTTATCCCTGTTATTTATTATATTACGGAGTGACGGCTCTTACGTCAAATATTTTGAACGTAATTCGATGTTTTTTTGGAAATATAGTAATAACAGAAAAGCGATAACACTTAGCCAAAAAGCAAAGTATCCTATATGTGACTCATACTGACTTAACATACTATAAACAGGATATTGATGATACACATAATCAATAACATCATTGTGAAATACCCAAATCATAGTTACGACAATGTGCCACTTTTTAATATTGAATAAAGGATAAAACATCAATGCTTGAATAGCCATAATGCCGTGTGAAGTCATCAGCATAATTGCCATTGGAACAAGTTGATCATAATGAATCATTACAAATATATTCATAACAACCGCCCATACACCATATTTAATTAATGTAATAAATGCTAAACATTCAAACAAACCTAAATGCTTATTGAAAATGATTGCAGCTATCGCAATCACTAAGAATAATGTTGCTGTTGGACTGTCGGGTATAAATGGCCAAAAGTACCATTTGCTATCAAGTAATTGACTACCATACCATATGTATCCATAAATGGTGCCGAGAAGATTTGCAATAAATAGCGTAATGAGAATAGATTTCTGCCCCATTACATATCTCCAAAATTCCATTTTATTACTCCTTTGAAAAGAGCCCAGGGCACGCATATGCCCCAGGCTCAAATTTAATTATTTTTTCAATTCTTTACCGTTTGCATCTGTTTCATGTAAATCTGCAACGTATTTAGCAACTTTGTCAATTTCATCTTTAGAAAGTGTGTCTTTGAAGCTAGGCATTTTACCTGCACCATTTTCTACGAATCCTTTAACGCCATCTTTAGGTAGTTTCGATTCAACTAAGTTTGGACCTTGTCCACCTGTTAACTCACCACCGTGACAACTTGTACAGTTTGACTTGATGATGTCAGTATAAACTGGGTCTGACTTGTCTAAGTTAGAGAAGACGATTTCACCTTGTTTAGCTTGTTGCTTCCAATCATGGTAATAACTTGATTCCCATGTTGTATAGAATAAGATTGCAATTGCGATTAACATAAATCCAGAAGCAAATGGTCTCTTTGTCCATTTACGTTCAGGGCCTCTATCTAACCAAGGTGCTAATAATAAAGCACCGAATGCGATACCTGGTAAGATAATTGCTCCGAATGTGTTATAAGGACCAGATGCGAATGAATATTTAAGTATTTGATATAAGAATAAGAAATACCAGTCTGGTAATGGTGTATAACCAGTATCAGATGGATCTGCCACACGTTCAAGTGGCGATGGATGAGCGACTGTTAAACATAAGTACGCGATTAAGAATACCGCACCAGTCATCCATTCTTTTAGTAGAAAGTCAGGCCAGAAACTTTCTGTACGACCTGGAAATTCTGAATAATCTCGATTTAATTTCGGTTTGTCGTATGACTTTATTCTTGAATCACCAACAAACTTCATCCCTTTACCGCGATGCATGTCGCATGACCTCCTTTTTCATTTATTCACGTTAATTTTATAGTGGACCTGAAATACCTTGTTTTCTGATCATTATAAAGTGTGCTGCTAATAACGCGAATAGTGCAGCTGGTAGGAAGAATACATGTATCGCAAAGAAACGAGTTAGAGTTTGTGCACCAACTATCTCTGCATCCCCTGCTAGTAATGTCTTAACCCACGGCCCAATGATAGGAACAGATTCTGCAATTTGTAAACCTACTTTTGTTGCGAATAGTGCTTTCATATCCCATGGTAATAAATAACCAGTAAAACTTAATCCAAGCATTACGAAGAATATTAATACACCGACAACCCAGTTTAATTCTCTAGGTTGTTTATAAGATCCTGTAAAGAATACACGAAGTGTATGTAAAAACATCATTACTACTACTAAACTTGCTCCCCAATGGTGCATACCACGTACGATAACACCAGCAGCTACATCGTGTTGTAGATAGTAAACTGATTTCCATGCATTAACGATATCTGGAACATAGTACATCGTTAAAAACATACCTGATAAAACTTGTATTACTGTAATGAAAAACGTTAGACCACCAAAACAATAAACGAAAGCTGAAAAGTGATAAGCAGGGTTAACATGCTCTGGCACCTCATGATCAGCAATATCTCGCCAAATTGGTGTAATATCAAGTCTGTCATCGACCCAATCATAGATTTTATCTATCATTGTTAATCCCTCCTTATTTAGCTAATTCGTTCTCGTGCTTTTTACCGATTTGAATAATGCCACCTTTAACTTTTACTTCGTATTGATCAAGTGGTGCTAATGGCGGCGTACCTGGAATATTCTTACCGTTCTTTTCATAACGACCGTTATGACATGGACAAAAGAATTGATTTGGATTTGATTTATCGCCATTCCACTGTACTGTACATCCTAAATGTTTACAGACCGGTGATAATGCTACGATTTCATTTCCATCTTTGTACACCCAAGCAAATTCTGTAACTTCACTTGTGTACCAAGCATCTTCTTGCTCGAATTTAAAGTCCACTTTAATAGGCTCTTTACCAAGTTCTGACTCCTTTACGCCTGTAGCAATCATATCGCCTTGTGCATCAGCTTTGAATACAGGATCAAGCGCAAATCTACCCATAGGTAAAATCATACCAGCAGCCATAAATGACCCAACACCCATCAATGAATAGTTTAAAAATTGGCGTCGTGTGACACGTTGGCTCATTTAGATTCCCCCCTCTATTAATCGTTCTTTTATAACTAGGACAACTTAATTTTAGCCTATTATTTCAAGACGGTCAACGCTTTGTCACAATTTAAATGTTTATTTATTAACCTTTTATCTAGGAATTTTTAAAAAAATGAAAAGGCTTTATTATAAAGGCGAAAATATTGATGAAAAACTGTGAAAATAAGCCTATTTTCCACATAGAAAGGACAATTGTATTTTGGAAATAAAAAAAACGCAGCAAATCTTATTTAGTTAAGATTTGTTACGGATATTATGATGTGAAGTTATCTAGAAGTTGGTTATTATCGCACGAAGACTCTGAGATATTGTGCGCAAGGGTACTAAAACTGGCCATTTCGCACGAAGACTCAAAGATATCGTGCATCTACCAACTATTTATTCCATGTTCTAATGATAAACTTCATAAATTGTTTGAGGCAATTAATCCATATTTTTTCATGATTCTATAGACACGCTTATGATTAACCTGGAAATTAGTATGTGCCCTCAAATACTTATGTATTCTTCTAGATCCATATTTGCCATCATGTTCATGGTAAATTCTGAATATCTCATCTTTTAATTCATTATTGAATCTCTCGGATTGTGATTCTTCTCTGTTTTTCCATTTATAATAACTTGCCCTTGATATTCCAAGAATGGTACACATTTGATTCGTTGAATATTTATCTTTTAATGATTCAATTGTCTGATATTCTACTATTTGTCTTACTTTCGATTCATCAACTGCCTCTCTATTTCTTCCTGCTTTTTTAATACCTCATTCTCCATTTGGAGAAATTTATTTCTTTGTTCAAGTGCTTTTATTTTTAATTCAAGTTCTTCTTCTCTAGTTAAAGCTTCAACTGGTTTTCCTTTACCTCTACCATCTACTAAACCAATATCACCATGTTTTTCATATTTTTTTATCCAATTATAGACTTGTGAATAGTTAACTTGGTACTTTTCAGCTGTCTTATTAAAGTCTCTATTATTTTCAATACAATATTTAGCTATTTCAATTCTCTCTTCAAATGTTGTTTTTCTAGTATTCATAGTGTCTACCTCTAGATATGGAAAATAAGATTTATTTTACTTTCCTTCAGTATACTTTACCACCCAATTTTTTAAAGTAGCATGATGTAAAATAATATATTAAGACACTATATCTGAATAAGTTTTTTAAAGTTATTGAATTTGCCTTGTTTAAGTTCGACAGGTAGTCTAGCTTTATGTATAAAAATATCCCTATAGAGTTTTAGTTTTTAAATACTTACTCTATAGGGATAATACACTATAATCTATCGTGCATCTACCTACTATTTATTCCATGTTCTTATGATAAACTTCATAAATTGTTTGACTTCGTCTTCGATGAGTGTGCGTTTCATATCATCGTCTAAGTCACCCATTGGAATCGTGTTTACTTTATACAATTCGTGATCAACGTTCAGTTCTACTTGATCACTGCTTAAAATAATTATATTGTTCAAGCCATACTCTTTTAAACTTTGTATAAAAGATACGACGTGATCGTATTGATTACCACTTGTGAAAAATGTTGGTGTAAGTAGTAATCTACCTTTAAATTGTTTTTCTGCTAACATGCCAACAAGTTGAACTGTTTCATTTTGATCGCATGATGTTAATAATTGATGATTCATATCAATATTAGATACAGGTATGATGGCTGTATCGATATATTCTAAGTTGTTTTTTAATTCTTTTAAGTCAACATGATTAAATAACATTATCGATGTTCCTCCAACTCATTAATGAATTGTAATATTTTAGACATTTCTATAAACATGTCTTGATCGTTATTATCTAAAGATTTATCTATTTCATTACTGATGAGTTTACGCCAATGTCCTAGTCCATGTGTATTGTTATTATTTAAAGCACGAATATCTTTATCATCTCCATAATAATCAACAAGCATTTGCAACAACAGTAACTTATTTAGTCGATCATCATTTTTGTTCAAATATAAAAGTACATTTAAATGTGTATTATCTAGTCGAATATCGTGGAAGATTTGTCGACCATCTTCTATACAGAAGCGATCTTTACAATAAAGTAAAGGCAGTTGTTTAGATTGCTCGGTACTTATGGACAATATGCGTTCATCTGAAAATTCATTGACGAATGAAATGTTAGATAAATATTTAGGGCTGCTTTTTAATAAATTTAATATCCATACACTTTCAGCAATTTTAAAATCGTATTGATATAGAATATATTCAATAAATCGCTGTTTTTCATAGTTTAACCATGTATGATTCATAATTAACCCTACTTATAATAATCTTTCGTATTCTTGGTCCCAATATGGATTTTCAGGATCAAGTTTGCGAACAGATTCTAATATATTTTTAGCATTATCGACATGACCGATTTCAATTAAGTAATGGTAATAGTCGTTTAAGAAATCAATATTTTGTGTTAAATCTGGATATGCTAATTCATAGAAGTGTTGAGCTTCTTTATCTCTTTCTTCTTCACCGAATGCATATGCAACGTGCCAAGCTACTACTGGGTCTATATCTTCATGATCAACATACGTTAATAAATTAATAAGACCTGTTATGTTATCTTTTTCTCGATAATAATCAGCAAGTATAATGGCAGCTTCAGTATAAGAAGGATCAACTGTTAATGCATCTTGTAACAGAATTGCACCATGCTCATCGTTAGTTGTTAACATTAGTCTAGCAGTATCTGTCATAAGTTCTTTATAATATGCGTTTAAGCGTAGCCCTTCTTTACCGATTTCTATTGCTTTTTCATAATCTTTTTCTGATTCATAAATTTGCAATAAGTAATGGTAAGCTTGCATAAAGTCTGGGTCTTTTTGTAATAACTTTTCAAGTTGCTTAATTGCTTCTCTTGTTAAGTCATTTTTTTGGTAACTAATTGCTTGTTTGAAATAATCTTCAGCTGTCATATCCATTTCTGATACATTTTCATAATATTTGATTGCTTCTTCGTATGCACCACTTTGTAAACTTGCGTCTGCCATTCGTGCATAAATCGAAATACCATTAATAATATCTTCACCAGTTTGCGTGATTGTTTCATAGTTAGAAATCGCTTTTAAATATTGACCATCGTAATAGTACATTTCAGCTAAAGCGAATGTAATCACAATATCATCTGGTTCCATTTCTTTTGCTTCAATTAATTTCTCTATTCCAACTTCGAATAAGCCTTGTTGTTGGTATAAATCAGCCTCAAGCATTAATTTCTCTGTAGAATGTGGGCTGTTATACAATACTTCATGCGCTTTATCTAAGTCGTTTTGGTCAATTAGCCCTTCTATATAATAAACAAGCAATTCATTTTCATCAGGATAAAGTAAATAAAGTTCTTCGAATATTTTAACGCCTTGATCGACAATACCGTATTTATATAATGTTTCGCCTAACATAAATAAAGCGTCGTGATCGTCAGATTGTAGAACTCTGTTTACTTTCTCATCTAAATGTTCGATATTCTTCATGTGAATATCGTCAATTACTTTATATACATCTTCCATGTTAAAGGACTCCTTCTATTCATTTATTAGAGATTTAAGTTCTTTAAATGCATCTAATACTTCTTCTTTAGAAACGGATTCAATTGTAAATGAAGCTTCACCATTTTGTAAAACCATTTGAATCGTTTGTCCAATATTCTTTTTGTCTTTTTTCATATATTCAAAAATTTGTTCAATATCAGCATGATTTAAGACATTTAAAGGGTAACCTAATTCTTTTAAATAATTAATGAACAGATGCACACTTGAAGTGCTATCGTACATATTTCTATTTTTATTTATCACTTTCTGGAAAAGAATACCGATCATCACAGCTTCACCGTGAGCAATTTTTGTTAAGTATTCAAGTCCGTGTCCAAAAGTGTGTCCTAAATTTAAATGTTTACGTACGCCACCTTCAAATTCATCTTCAATCACAATTTTCAATTTAGTTTCAATGCCCATTTTTAAATAATCTTCTATATTTTTCAATTGCGCTAATTCTTTAATTGAAGGATAAACATCCATTAAATGAAGTGTGTCGGCTTCACTATTTAAAATGGCATGTTTAAATATTTCACCATAACCACTACGTATTTCAATATGTGGCAATGTTTCTAGGAAATTTATATCATATATAACAGCGCGTGGTCTATGAAATGCACCGATTAAATTTTTACCGACCGATGCATTAATGCCCACTTTTCCACCGATTGCTGAATCGTGTGCCAAAAGTGTTGTAGGAACTTGTATAAAATCAATGCCACGTAACAAAGTTGCAGCTAGAAAACCAACAAAGTCTCCAGTTGCGCCACCACCGATAGCGATGAGTTGAGATTGTCTTGTGATATTCATTGATAAGAGCTTTTCGCTGAGTGATTCAAAATATGACATTTGCTTACAAGCTTCACCACTCATAACCGTTAAAAATTTAATATCTTGGTCTTGAAGATGTGACTTAATATAGTCTTTATGAAATCTATAAACATCTTGGTCAATTAACACAATATTTTGTTCATCTGCTTTAAGATATTGATTAAGTTCAGCTAGTGCGTTCTGCTTTAATATTATCGGATAGTTGTTGTTAGTATATGCTGTTTCAAAAATCATTTCATCACCTAGAAGTTTAAGTTCCAATTACGATGATTCTTAATAGCTTCTTGTAATTGGTCAATGTGATTAGATTGGTATTCTTCAGTTAAAGCTTTTGCAACTTCAAATGCGATAACATTTTCACAAACAACACTTGCAGCAGGAACAGCACAACTATCTGATCTTTCAATTGTCGCTTTAAAGCTATCTTTAGAATCGATATCTACAGAGTTTAATGGTTTATATAATGTTGGTATTGGTTTCATAACACCATTGATGACGATTGGCATTCCATTTGACATACCGCCTTCAAGACCACCTAAGTGATTTGATAAACGATGGTAGCCGATTTCGCTATCGTAAGCAATCTCGTCTTGTATTTCACTACCTGGTTTTTCAGCAGCTTTAAAGCCTTCACCGAAACTAACACCTTTAAATGCGTTAATACTTACGACTGCTTGTGCTAAACGACCATCAAGTTTACGGTCATAATGAACATAACTTCCAATTCCAGCAGGCATATTTTCAACGACTACTTCAACGATACCACCGATTGAATCACCATCTTTTTTAGCTTCATCAATACGATTTCTCATTTTTTCAGCAACGTCATCATTTATACAACGTACGTCATTATGGTCAATATTTTGTTTGACTTCTTCAAGCGTGTATTCATAATCGTCTTTAACGCCACCGATTTCAATAACTCTTGAATAAATTTCAATGTCTAAAGCTTTTAATAAAATTTTAGAAACTGCACCAACAGCAACTCTTGCAGCTGTTTCACGAGCAGACGAACGTTCAAGTACATTTCTTAAATCTCTATGATTATATTTCATACCACCAACAAGATCGGCATGGCCAGGTCTAGGTTTAGTGATAACTCGTTTCATATTTTCTAATTCTTCTTCAGTTAATGGGTCTGCACCCATAATTTTTCTCCAATGTTTAAAATCATCATTCTTAACGATGAGTGTAATAGGGCTACCTAATGTATAACCATGTCTCACACCTGAAACGATTTCTACAGAATCTTTTTCAATTTGCATACGACGACCGCGTCCATATCCACCTTGACGTTTAAACATTTCTTCATTAATCTCGTTTACGTCAATTTTCAAGTTTGCTGGTACACCTTCTATAATGACAGTTAGTTGTGGTCCATGTGATTCACCAGATGTTAAGTAACGCATATTATCTCTCCCTACTGTTAATTAAATATAAAATTAATCATATCATATTTAGCGCGTTAAATTAACAAAAACAGACGAATAGTTTAACAAAGTTTTAGATTTTTTTGATTTTAAATAAGTGTGAATTATATGTTGTTATTAGCCGTGTTGGTTGTGAAGAGGAAATAAGGGTGTTTTTATTAGCGTGTTGGTTGTTCGGTGGAAATATTGGGTTCCGTTATTAGCAAGTTTGGCAAGAAGTGCAAATACTGGGGTTGTTATTAGCAGTTTTGGTGAGAAGTGCAAATACTGAGGTCGTTATTTGCAAGTTTGGCAAGAAGTGCAAATACTGGGGTCGTTATTAGCAAGTTTGGCAAGAAGTGCAAATAAGGAGACCAGTAATTACAATTCTCGGTAGTATTGTAACTAAAGCTATCCATAGTAACAATTTCGCTGACTTTTGTAATTAAGGCAGTCCATAGTAACACTTCGGCCGAGTTTTGTAACTAAGGCGGTCCATAGTAACACTTCAGCCGAGTTTTGTAATTAACGCCCTCATTACGAACAAGTTTGGCCAGAAGTGTTTACAAGCCCCCCGTTATGAACAAGTTTGACCAGAAGTGTTCACAAGACCCTCGTTACGAACAAGTTTGGGCGAAAGTGTTCGTAACGACCTGAGAATACCCCCGAATACTCGTGTAACCCCCCGAAAATACCCACTTCCGCCTCTTAACAAAAAAGTAGTTCAACAAATTATCGTTGAACTACTTCTCTATTGTATTTATTTTTCGTAAACCCAATTTTCATTGTTTAATTTATAATCATTTAGTTCTGATTGATCAAACCAGAGACCAATTTCACGTTCTGCTGATTCGTTTGAATCTGATCCATGAATAATGTTTCTGCCTAAATCGATACCATAATCCCCTCTTATCGTACCTGGCGCTGCTTTAGTAGGGTTTGTTTCACCAACAAGTGTTCTTGTTACTTCTACTACATTCTTACCTTCTACTACCATTGCAAATACTGGTTCTGATGTAATAAAGCTTACTAAATCGTTGAAGAAAGGTTTCTCAACATGTTCAGCATAATGTTCTTTAGCTAATTCTTCATTAGCTTGGAATAATTTAGCTGCAACTAATTTTAAGCCTTTTCTTTCTAATCGTGAAACAACTTCACCGATTAAGTTTCTTTGTACTGCATCAGGTTTAATCATTAAAAAAGTTCTTTCCATTGCGTAATCCCTACCTTTGTTTTATGTAAATCCAAGATAAGTTTATCATTGACTACGCATACTTGCAAGCGCTTTCTAGTGGTTTCTATCCCTTATTTTCACAATTATTTCCAAGAGCATTTTTTTACCTGATTCATTATTTAATGTATCAATTAAATTTTCTGCTTTTTGTAAATAATGATTGCTTACTTCTTTAGATTTTTGTAATTCTGGTGATGTAATAATTTCTTGAACTAATCCGTCAAATACTTCTGAAGGACTATCTGGTTGTAGTTCATTGATGCTTGCTTTAAAATCTTTAGAATTTTTCATTCTTAATAAGACTGGTAAAGTTAAATGTCCGTTTCTTAAATCAGATCCAACTGGTTTACCGAGTTTCTTTTCAGTACTTGTGAAATCTAAAATGTCATCTACTATTTGATAACTCATACCAATGTAATATCCAATTTTAGTTAACTTCTTCACAGTTTCATCATCTGCACGTGCCGCGTACGCACCTAATTCTGTAGATAGTGAAATAAGCAATGCGGTCTTACGTTTAATTCTACGTAGATAATTTGTTATCGATTGATTTGATACGAATTGATCTTCGAATTGGAATAGTTCTCCACGACATACTTCGATAATACCATTTGCTAATTGTTCATGAAGCTTTGGATGTTCTATTTGGCTAACTGCATTTAAAGATTGAGATAATAAATAGTTACCCGTAATAACTGCAGTTTGCACATCCCACTTCTTTGCTATAGTTGGTTTACCTCTTCTTTTGTCACTTTTATCAATGACATCATCATGAACTAAACTGGCCATATGTATAAGTTCTAATGTAGTTGCTACAGTGATTACATCTCTTGAATAATGCTCGCCAAATTGACTTGCAATTAAAGTGAATAATGGTCGTATACGTTTACCACCAGAAGTTAATAAATATTGGCAAGCTTCGTTTATAGTGTTTTGGTCACTATTTATATAACTATTCAATTGTTTTTCTATTTCTTTTACTTCTTTATTTATATGAATTTTAGTTTTGTCATACATGTAATCACCTTGTTATTTAGGTTTGTAAGCTAAATGCATTGCTGAAACGCCGCCAGTGAAGCTTTTCACTTTAATTCTTTCGTATCCTACATCAGCAAACATTTCTGCTAATTCTTTTTTGCCAGGGAAGTTTCCAGCAGATTCTTGTAACCAGTTGTATTCTTTTAAAGATTTCGCAAAAATTTTACCGAATAGTGGCATGATATTTTTGAAATAAAATCTATATAATTGTTTGAATACTGGCATTGTTGGCTGACTTGTTTCTAGACATACAACCATGCCGCCTGGTTTAACGACTCTTTTAAGTTCGCTTAAGACATGTTTATAATCGGGTACGTTTCGTAAGCCGAATCCGATTGTTACATAATCAAATTCATTATCTTCGAATGGTAAGTTCATAGCATCACCATGAATTAAATGTATATTTGCCATGTTATCTGTTTTTTTCTTACCGACTTCTAACATATTCTCACTAAAGTCGATACCAACTACTTCACCATATGGTCCCACAGCGTGACTTAATTGAATTGTCCAATCTGCAGTTCCGCAGCAAACATCTAAAGCTTTTGAACCTGGTTTAACATCCATTTGTTTCATTGTATATTTACGCCATCTTTTATGTTGCTCGAAGCTGATGATATTATTTAATGTATCATATTTACCTGATATATTTTGGAAAACTTCATGTACGTGTTCTGATTTCGATTTATTATCCACTAGTTATTCATTCCTTTAAGTTTAAAAATGTAGTTATTCATTAATAATAATATGCATAAATTTGATCTTTCAAAGTTTCTTTATCCATATTAATTTTGTAGTAATCAATCACTGTTGTAATAAAGATTGATTCTATTTCTTTTATAATAGCTGTATCTTGATTTATTTTATCATGAGCCAACGTTTGTTTTAATTCATTTTGTTTACTAATTGCTTGAGTCATAATATCTAAAAATACGAGGTCTTTATTTAATGTAGCACATTTATAAAAATATGCACTAACAAGATCACCTATTAAGATATCTTGATTAGAAACATTTGGCTCGCCTATTCTATTTAAAAAGCGCATTGAGGCATCAATAGATAATGTAGCTAACTTAGCATTAGTATCGATGTTCATTTCATCTAGTACGTCAGCTATGATTGGATTAACTACAGGTACATTACTATTCTCTACACCTTTTAACAAATTAGAAATATCTTTTTTATAAATTTTTTCAATTTTATCCATCTTATCACCTCAACAATATCACCTATATATCTTAACACTAAGTTAAATGAATTGAAAATGCATATATTCATTTCATATAAAGAAATAAGACAAATAAAAAAAGCCCTTAAAAAGGGCTTTGATACAATCAATTATTTAACTGCATCTTTTAATGCTTTACCTGCTTTAAAAGCTGGAACTTTGCTTGCAGGGATATCAATTTCTTTACCAGTTTGTGGGTTACGTCCTTTACGAGCAGCTCTTTCGCGTACTTCAAAGTTACCGAAACCAATTAATTGTACTTTTTCACCGTCAGATAAAGATTTTTGAATTGATTCGAACACTGCATCTACAGCAAGACCAGCTTCTTTTTTAGTTAAATTAGCTTTTTCACTTACTGAGTTGATTAATTCTGTTTTGTTCATTTCAATTTCACCTCCCAAAAGGTTATCTAATGATATGTATAAATACCATTATGATAAGACTTTAACACAACAACCTGTGCCACTGCAACGATTTACAAGCTATAAATGCATAATTTCAATATTTTTATTAATATTTTTTCACTTTTGATTTAAAAACAGGCTCATTTTTACTATTTATTGTAAATTCAGGCGAATAAGCCGGTAATATCGGCGAATCTTTGTATAATAAATATCGAATATCTTCACCTGGTTTAGGAAGTGATTTTTCTTTTTTAATTGCTTTTGCTAAATCTAATCTATAATCAATAACAAAATCATTTCCGCCGTTCATATAAACAGGTAATCGCTCATTACTATATGGACTTGGTACAGTTGGTTGTTTCTTGAAACCATATTTTTTGTATTCAATTTCATATACATTAGGTGCAACTTTTTTACCTAATTGTAATGGTTTACCTGATGCATCTATTCGAATTCGAATATCTTTTAAGACTTCTGACGTTCTTAAATCGATTAAATGCACTTTAGGGTCTTTGTCGACATCCATGATTACATATTGATAAATACCGCCGTTCTCAAATGAATTACCTGGTAATTGTGATAAGAACTTTGGTTTTAATTTATTAAAGTCAACTGGGTGTTTTAAGTAAAATGAATAACTATCATCTCTATCTTTGATAGGTAATAATCCACCACTTGCCTTTTTGTATTCATCTACCGCTGTTTGAACCATACTTAATTGGTCTTTCGCTGGCACTTGGTTTTCTGTTTTCTCTTTATTAGGAAAAGCGCATGCTGACAAAATTAAAGTACTCAATATTAATAAGATCGATATTTTTTTGTAATTATGCATGGCTCGATCCACCTAATACAACAATCATAAAGATACCAGCAATAATAAGAGAAATGACTGCTAAAAACATTGTTATACTACTGATGATTTTATTTTTTAATTTAAATCTTGATAAATATACGAGTATAATTGCCAAAATCATAAAACCAATAGAATAAAATGACACCCACATTAAATCCATTCTTGATATATCAAACATTTAAATACCCCTCTTGCTTAAATATTCTCTGACTTTTTGTCACGTTCCATAAGATCTTTAACACCTTCAGAAACTGGATAATCTTCGAATAACACTTTATACAAACCTGAAGTTATTGGCATTTCAACATCATATTCTTTTGCTAAGTTGTAAGCAGCTTCTGTTGTTCTTACGCCTTCAACGACCATATTCATTTCTTCTAATGCTTCGTCTAATGTAGCCCCTTTACCAAGCATATTTCCGCATTTCCAGTTTCGTGAATGTACAGATGTACAAGTAACGATTAAGTCACCGATACCACCAAGACCTAGGAATGTCATAGGATCAGCACCCATTTTAACACCTAAACGTGTAATTTCAGCTAAACCTCTCGTCATAAGTGCTGCTTTCGCATTGTCACCATATCCAATTCCGTCAGTAATACCTGCAGCAAGTGCAATGATATTTTTTAACGCGCCACCTATTTCAATACCGACAAGATCATTGTTCGTATATACACGGAAATAATCCGTCATAAATAAATCTTGAGCTAAACGAGCAACTTCTTCGTTTTCAGATGATACTGAAACTGTTGTTGGATGTTTTATCGCAACTTCTTCTGCATGACTTGGTCCTGATAATACAGCGATACCGCCATTGATTTTGCTATCGATTGATTCATCAATCATTTCAGAAATACGTTTGAAAGTGCCAGGTTCGATACCTTTAGACACATGGATGAATACTTTTTTACCATAAGCGATTTCATTAATATTTTCACATACTTCGCGAATGGCTTTTGTCGGAACAGCAATAATAAAGATAGACGCATGATGAACAGCATCCTTTAAATCAGTTGTTGCTTTAATATTTTCATTTAAAATATTTTCTTTTAAATATTTTGTATTCTTATGTTCTTTGTTGATTTCGTTAATAGTTGTTTCAGTTTTACCCCACATTAATACATTATGTTGGTTGTCTGCTAATACGTTTGCTAAAGCAGTTCCCCAACTACCTGTACCAAATACAGTTATATTTGTCATAGTTATCAATCCTTTAATATTAGTTTCTTTTTCTTGAGATTAAATGAACTGGTGTACCTTCATAACCGAACGCATCTCTTATACGATTTTCTAAGAAACGTTTGTAAGAGAAATGCATTAATTCAACATCATTAACAAATATTACGAATGTTGGCGGTTGAATCGCTACTTGTGTTGCATAGAAAATGTTTAATCTTCTACCATTATCAGTAGGCGTTGGATTCATCGCTACAGCATCTGTAATAACTTCATTAAGTGTAGAACTTTGTACACGTTTACGGTGGTTTTCATCTGCCATCGTAATTAATGGGAATAATGTTTTTAAGCGTGATTTTTCTAATGCTGATACGAACGCAATTGGCGCATAGTCTAAGAATTGGAAGTTATCTCTAACTTTTTCTTCAAACTTCTTCATTGTTTTCGAATCTTTTTCAACGGTATCCCACTTGTTAACAACAATAACAATTGCTTTACCGGCTTCATGCGCATATCCAGCAACTTTTTTGTCTTGTTCAATAATGCCTTCTTCAGCATCAATCACAACAAGTACGACATTAGAACGTTCGATGGCTTTTAAAGCACGTAATACTGAATATTTTTCAGTACTTTCGTATACTTTACCTTTCTTTCTCATACCTGCAGTATCAATTAATACATATTCTTGATCATCATATGTGTATATTGTATCAATCGCATCTCTTGTTGTACCAGCAATTGGTGAAACGATAACACGTTCTTCTCCAAGAATGGCGTTGATTAAACTTGATTTACCCACGTTTGGTCTACCAATCAGTGATAGTCTAATTGTTTCATCATCATAATCTGGTTCGTCATCTTCAGGGAAATGTTTAGCCGCTTCATCTAATAAGTCACCTAAACCTAGACCATGTGAACCTGAGATTGGGAATGGCTCACCAAATCCTAATGAATAAAAGTCATAAATTTCACTACGCATTTCTGGATTATCAATTTTATTAACTGCTAATACGACAGGTTTATTTGATTTGTATAATATTTTAGCGACCATTTCATCAGCTTGTGTTACACCTTCACGTCCATTAACCATAAAGATGATAACATCCGCTTCATCAATTGCAACTTCTGCTTGTGCTCTTATTTGTTGTTGGAAAGGTTCATCACCTAAATCTATTCCGCCTGTATCTATTAAGTTGAAGTCATGTGTTAACCATTCTCCACTTGAATATATTCTATCTCTTGTTATACCAGGTGTATCTTCAACGATAGATACCCTCTCGCCTATAATTCTATTAAAAATTGTAGATTTCCCTACATTTGGTTTACCTACAATTGCTATAATGGGTTTCGTCATAAACCTACTTCCTCTCTTTCATAATCCTTTCTATTTTAACATATGATGACTATTTAGCCTATCGAATTAAAAAACTAAAAAAGACTGAAACATTTCATTATGTTCCAGTCTCTTATATATACACATATTATAATTTAAAATCTTTTAATTTATCTCCGAAGACATCTCCTAAAGTAGGATTGTCATCATCTGTATCTTGTTGGTTTAAATATGATTCATCAAAATCAGTTTCTTGTTCAATTGTATCTTTAATAGATAAAGAAATTCTTTCTTCATCTTTATCGACAGCAAGAATTTTCACTTGTACATCTTGTCCTTTTTCTAATACTTCTTCAGGATTACCGATGTGTTCGTGGCTGATTTGAGAAATATGAACTAAACCTTGTAAGCCAGGTGCGATTTCTACAAATGCTCCGAATTGAGCTAAACGCACGACTTTACCTGGTACGATATCACCAACAGTGAATTGTGACTCGATTTGTTCAAATGGGCTTGGTAACGTATCTTTAATTGATAAAGAAATTCTTTCTGCTTCTCTATCAACAGCACGTACTTTAACTTTAACCGTATCGCCAACTTTTACAACTTCGTCAGGTGATTTAACATGATCATGAGATAACTCAGATACATGTACAAGTCCATCTACGCCACCTAAGTCAATGAATGCACCAAAGTTCGCAATTCTAGCGACAGTACCTTCTAATACATCACCTTGTGAAATATTATTGAGTAAGTCTTCTTTTTTAGAACTTAATGCTTCTTGTTCAACTTTCTTGTGACTTAAAATGACTCTGTTATTTGTTTGATCTAATTCTTCAACTTTAAGTGTTAATACTTTACCTAAATAGTCAGAGAAATCATCAATATAGTTTACAGAGATTAATGAAGCTGGAATAAAGCCTCTAATACCAGCATCAACAACTAAACCGCCTTTCACTACTTCAGTTACTTCAGCTTCGATTGTTGCGTCATCTTCTAAAATCTTTTGTAACTTTTCGTATGAAAGATTTTCATCTAATTTACGTTTCGATAATATATAATGTCCGCTTTCATCATTTTGTTCGATTTTAGTTACGAATGCTTCGATTTCATCACCAATATTGACGACTTCGTTAGCTGTTTCGATGTGTTGAGTTGACAGTTGGCTAATTGGAATGATGCCATCAAATTTACCACCCACTATATGCACAACTACGTGTTTATCTTCTACTTGTTGTACAGTACCCTTAACTTTGTCACCTTCTTGCACTTCATTTATCATGGATTCGTTGAATTCTTCCGTCATCAAAATTGCCTCCTTTAAATAAATATCATAATAATAACTTCTTATAAAGCGGCTAAATTGTCAAGAAATTCGAACTATTTAGACCATTTTACTTTTTGCAAGTTCGACTATCTTATTTGTCACTTCTTCAATTGACAATCCAGTCGTATCGATACTAATAGCATCTTCTGCTTTCACTAAAGGTGAGATTTCACGATTCATATCATATTGGTCACGACGTTCAATATCAATCTTTAATGATTCGATATCAGATTCGATGCCACGTAATTCATTATCTTTAAATCTTCTAATAGCACGTTCTTCAACTGATGCTATCATGTATACTTTTAATTCTGCATCCGGTAACACTGTTGTACCGACATCTCTACCATCCATTACGACATTTTTCTCATCTGCTAATCTTTGTTGTTCTTCTACTAAAAATGTTCTAACAGGTTCTTTAGAGGCCACATATGAAACTTTTTCGGTTACATCATTTTCTCTGATTCTTTCTGAAACATCTTTACCGTTTAAAATAACACGTTGCCCGTTATCTAATACGATTTTTAAGTCAATTTCTTTAACAAGATGGTCAAAGTTTTCTGAGCCTTGCTCAATATAATAAAGTGTAATCGCTCTATACATAGCGCCTGTATCCACATAAATCATATTAAAATGTTGCGCTACAAGTTTAGCGATTGTACTTTTACCAGCTGCTGCTGGACCATCTATTGCTATATTTATTTTTTTCATTTGTATACCCTCTCTTGTTCTTTAATCTTATATATTTTATCATAAATTATAATCATATGAATAGGAGGAAAGAAATGAAGAGAATATTAGTTATACATACTGGTGGAACAATTAGTATGTCTGAAGATAAAGATACAGGTAAAGTAGAAACAAATGCTGAACATCCGATGCATAGACATCAAGCATTTATACAATCTCTAGGTGATATTACAGAAATAAATCCATTCCAAGTACCTTCCCCACATATGAATAATCAATATATTAATCAATTGAAAGATATTATTACAGAATCAATTGATAAAGATGAATATGATGCGTTTGTGATTACTCATGGAACAGATACTTTAGAAGAAACGGCGTATTTATTAGATTTAACAATAGATACGAAGTTACCTATTATTTTAACAGGTGCCATGAGATCTTCAAATGAAATAGGTTCGGATGGCTTATACAATTATGTTTCAGCTTTAAAAGTAGCATCAACAGATGATGCGCAAAATAAAGGGGTAATGGTTGTATTCAATGATGAAATTCATACAGCTAAAAATGTAACAAAAACACATACGTCAAACACGAGTACTTTCCAAAGTCCAAACTATGGACCAATTGGCAGTGTTACAAAGACGCATGTTATATTCCATCATCAACCTTTTCCATATAAAAAATATCCAAACATCAATCCAAATATCAAAATAGGTATTGTAAAAGCTCACATGGACCTATCAAGTGATTTATTAGATTTCTTTGTAGAAAAACAATATGATGGTCTAATTATAGAAGCCCTTGGTCAAGGCAACATGCCACCTACTGCATTACAAGGTATTCAGAACTTGCTCGATGCTGATATTCCAGTTGTAATGGTTTCGCGTTCATTCAATGGCATTGTAGGCGGTATTTACGCATATGAAGGTGGCGGATACCAACTTCAACAAATGGGCATTATTTTATCAAACGGATTAAATGGACAAAAAGCACGTCTTAAACTACTTGTTGGTTTAAGTAATCATTTATCTAAAGAAGATTTAGTTGAATATTTCGCATAAAAAATAACCATGTTACTGGCTAATTGTCCAATAACATGGTTGTTTTTATGATTCTAAAGGTGTTTGCTTTTTTCTTTCAATATCTTGTGCAATTGTACCGCCGTGGAATTTACCATTTTCGATAAATATCGTGTTAGCATCGTTACCAGCAGCTATAACACCAGCGATATATAAATTCTCAACATTTGATTCCATTGTATCTCTATTATATGAAGGTGCAGTTCCAAATTCATTTGTAATTGTTTCTACACCACAAGATTCTAGGAATTTGTAATCAGGGTGATAACCGATCATTGCAAAGACAAAGTCATTTTTAATTGTATATGACTTACCTTCTTTATTAAATGTAAGAGTGTCTTCATCGATACGTTCTACTTCACTGTTAAAATGCATCGTGATTTTTTCGTGTTTTGCTAATGATTCAAAGTTAGGCAATATCCATGGTTTAATACTTTTAGAGTATTCTGATCCACGGTATAAGACTGTTACATTTGCGCCAGCTTTTTCTAATTCAATTGCTGCATCGACAGCTGAATTTTTGCCGCCAATAATCACAACATCTTGATTAAAATATGGATGTGCTTCTTTGAAATAATGCATCACTTTACTTAACTCTTGACCTTGTACTTCTAATTCGTTTGGTTGACCGTAGTAACCAGTAGCAATTGTTAAGAATCTCACTTTATACGTTTGTTTAGTTGTTGATACTAAAAATCTATTATCAACCTTTTTAACAGCTAACACTTCTTCAAAAGTTCTTACATCAAGTTGGTGATGTTTCACGACTTCTCTATAATAAACGAGTGCTTGATTTCTTTTAGGTTTTAAATCTTCAACGATAAATGGTACATCACCAATACCAAGTTTATCACTAGAAGAAAAGAATGTTTGATGAGTAGGATAATGATAAATAGCATCTACAACATTACCTTTTTCAATCACGACAGCATTAATACCTTTTCTCTTCTGTTCGATTGCTGCACTCAATCCACAAGGGCCACCACCGATTATTAAGCTTTCATATTCTTGCATGTACTTTCACTCCTTATAATATCCTCAATCATTATATCAATAATGCGAGATTAGTAAAATAAAATGAAACTGAATATATGAAAAGATTGGGATTGTAGCGTGGCTAGGTGTTATTAGCAGTTTTGGTGAGAAGTGCAAATAAGGAGACCAGTAATTACAATTCTCAGTAGTTTTGTAACTAACAACCACGTTATGAACAAGTTTGGCCGAAAGTGTTCAAAACAGCTGCCACAACACCATATTCAACACCCTTAAAATGAAAAGAACCTGAACACATTTCGTGTTCAGGTTCTTTCTTAATTTATTCTTCTGATACATCAAGTACTTTGAATCCATTTTTTCCTAAATACTTAATGAATTTTTCTAAGTTGTTTGTTTTCTCAACTTTGATGATCATTCTGCGATACATTTTATCTGTTTCATCAAATGTTACAAATGATATTGTGTTGAGTTTGAATTTCGCAATGATACTTGATAATCGTTTAATTCTGCCTTCAGCTTCTACAGAAGTAATCGCAATACGGATTCCTTTTTGTTTCATACCGAATGCTGATTTAAATTGTTCCATTACATCATATCTTGTTACGATACCAAGAAAATCTTTATCGTCATTTACAACTGCTAATATTGGAAAGTCTTGCAAGTTAAGTAGTGATTCTTCTACTACATGGTTTGCATTTAATGAATGTAAATCTAACGTTAAGATTTCTTCAATTTTAGTACTTTCAATAAATTCATCCCTTGAGACATTTTCTTTTTTGAAGAAGTAATGTCTAAAAATACTATATCTTGTGATCATGCCAATATACTTTCCATCAGCAACAACTGGTAACCCATCAATACCATGATGTTCTAATTTATCAAGTGCTGAGTGAATCGTATCTTTCGGATTCGCGATATAACATTTTTCCTTTGGTATCATAATGTTCGTTAAATACATAAAGCCATCCCCTTTTGTTTATGTCTATGGTATTACTAAATTCTGACCTTGAGATATTTCATTGCCAGAAATACCATTTGCTTGTCTAATTTTTTCTACATTTTCTGGTGATCCACTACCATAATATTGAATCGCAATACGGTATAAGTTTTCTTTACCAGTTACAGTATGTGATTCTTGAGACTGATTTTGGTTTTGATTACTTTGTGTATTTTGATTTGTTTGGTTGTTAGCTGCATCATCAGCTGCATTTTGTACATCTTCATTACTTGCGCTATCACTATATTGATTTACGCTATCGTCACTGTTTTGATCTTGGTTGCTTTGGCTATCTTCATTGCTATTTGCATTTGAGTCTGAATCTGAATTACTTTCGTCTGAGCTATTTTCAGAAGAATTATTTGAGTCGCTTGAATCACTGTTTTTGTCAGAGTCTTCATTTGATTCTTTAGCTTTGTCATTTGCTTTATCTTCGTCTTCTTTTTTAGCTCTATCTTTTTCAGCTTGTTCATCAGCTTTTTTCTTAGCGTCACTATTTGTTTGCTCTGTTTTTTCAGCAATTTCTTTACCGTTATCTTTATTTGCACCATTTAAGTACATACCTAAGAATAAGGCAAGTGCGCCAAGTATAAGAATTGCAGCTATTATAGGAACAAGTGCTTTCTTGAATTTATTTGAGTTGCCATCATCGCCGTTTTGTCCACCACTACCATTACTTGGTGGTGTACCTCCACCGTCTGAACCGCCTCCTGCAGCTCCTGCTGCACCAGCGCCAACAGCTCCGGCACCCGCTGCTGCGGCTGCACCTTTTTTGTTTTTAGATTGCTTTTCTTTGTTATCTTTGCTGTTAGATTCTTGCTTGTTGTTTTTATTTGATGCGGCAGATGCTGCTACACCAGCACCAACTGCGCCAGCTCCGGCAGCGGCTGCTGCACCTTTTTTACCTTTTGACTTGTCTTTTTGAGACTCATTTTTGTTTTGATCTTTAGCATTATTCTGATTTGCAGAATTATTTGCGGCACTAGCGCCTGCACCAGTAGCAGCGGCAGCACCTGCAGCTTTTTTATAATCATTTTGATCTTTAGGTTGCTGATCCTTAGTTTCAGGTTTGTCTGTTAAAGATCTTTTTTGTTTTGGTTTATTATTTTGAGTGTTTTTATTGGCATTAGCAGCACTTGCGCCTGCTGCTCCAGCACCAACTGCACCTGCAGCACCAATTGCTCCAGCCTTTTTAGACGACTTATCTTCGTTATTTGGTGTTTCTGAAGCTTTAGGTGTTTCTTGTTTAGGTTGTTCTTCTTTTGCTTTCTGTTTGTTAGCTTCTTCTTTTCTACGTTGTCTTCTTAATGCGCCTCTTGGTGGATATTGTTGTTCTTGTTTACTTTGTTGTTTTTCTTCTTTTTTGTCGTTTGTTTCTTTTCGATTTGGCTGACTTTTATCGTTTACCTCTTCGTTGTTGTTTTCTACTTCTTGTGTCTTGTCTTCAGGTCGTTCTATCTTTTGACGACTTTTTTCGAATTCGTCTTTAAAATTATCTTTAGACAATAAACTCACCTCATCATTATCTTTTTGTATATATTGAATTATACTTTATTATATCCTTGTTGAACTTATCAAGTAAAGCAATCCTATTAAAATATTGCATTTAATCTATTTTTATAAGAAGTTTTGAATTTGACTTCTTTTATATTTGGTAATTTTAATAAATTTGCATTCTTACAATTGTCACAACAATGATTATCTTGTGTAACATGTTCATTAAAATAGTTCATTAAATACGTACGTCTACATGTATCGATTTGAATATAATTTCTCATAAAACTAAATGCATATTGTTTTTGATTCTGCTCAGCTTGAATTTTCTCTTTTAATTGATTAAGTGGATATAATTCAAGAAGATATAGGATATTTTTAGATATCTCCTCATTTAGTTGATACCCTTGTTCAAATAAATTAAGCATATCTATATCAATTCCATGCTCATTAGCTAAATGGCTTAAAATATGAATATCACTTGCTGTAAATAAACTAATTGCTTGGGATGGTTCGCCATCACGTCCTGCACGTCCCACTTCTTGAACATATTTAGAAGGTGACGTAGGTAAATGATAATGAATAACGGTTCTTACATCTTGTTTATTAATCCCCATACCAAATGCACTTGTGGCAACAATGATTTTAATATCGTTATTGATAAACTGAGTTTGTACAGTTGTTCTTTCTTGATAATTTAAATCTCCATGATAAATCCCTGTTAAAAAGCCTTCTTTATAAATCGTTTCAGCTAATTCATGACATTTCTTCTTAGATGACACATAAATAATGGTTGGTCCTGAGTCTTTTATGGTGTCTAATAGGTAATGATCTTTTTCTTCTTCGCTATCAAAATTAACATGATGATACATAATATTTGAACGATTGAGACCTTCTTTATGTATTTTAAATCGGCGCTTTGTAATCACTTCTATATCTTGCATCATTTTATTTGTCAGAGTAGCTGATAGTGCAATAACTTGTGCTTGATTAAAGTATTGTGTGACTTTTGAAATCAGTGCATAATGCGGTCTAAAATCAAAGCCCCATTCACTTAAACAATGTGCTTCATCTAAGACAATATATTTAAAACCAATAGATTTAAAGCGTTTAAAATTATGTTCTTCATATATGAATTCCGGGCTACAAAATATAAATTGATAGTTCGATAAATTTCTAAATATGTCTGACCGTTCATTTGGATCAATAGCAGAATGGATTGCAACAGCATTCTTCTCGCCATTTAATTTCATCTGAACGACTTGATCATCCATTAAAGAAATAAGTGGAGAAATAATGAGCACTCTGCCACCAGTTATATATGCTGGCAATTGGTAACACAAACTTTTCCCAGCTCCAGTTGAAAGGATACTCAACACATCATAGCCGTCTAATATGTTTTGGACGGTTTCCTCTTGCCCACTTCTAAAATAATCATATCCAAAATACTTTTTAAGTTCTTGTTGTAGCATTTAATCCCTCCATTGCATAGCAAACATACATGAGTTTGATTTCGAAATAGGTAAAATCATTTAACGCTTCATAATAAAATTTCAAATTTTGATTAGGTGTTTGTTGAATAACTTCTACAAATCTAGCGTATTGTTCATCACTTACGTATAAATTCTTATCCTTTAAATAACCTTTAATAAACATTTCAATAATATGATCATGAATGGTATGTGTCTTAACACGTTTAATGTTTGCAAGTTGATCCATATCATAAGTGCGATTTAATAATTCAAATGTTGTGAACGTTTGTTGGTTTAACAATGGTTGATAGTTAATCTGAGACAATATTGGATAACGTTCTTTATTTTGTATCGCAACTTGGATAAATTGATATTCTTCTACTAACTGTTCCCTTAAATCCAGTATACCAATGTCTTCAATCATTGAAATTTGTTCAATTGTATAAGGCGTTTCACGAAAACCTGCTAATAAATAATGCATATAAATTGTTTGAAAGTATGTATTTATATCTTCAAATAGCTGATATATTTCTTCTATAAATTGATCTTCGCCTACTTCTTTAATGTGTACGTAAATTTCTTTAGCTTTAAATTGTATCTCTTTATCATTAATGATCGGTTGATACGTTAAATGGTTATGCTTTTTTTGACTAATCATCTGAGTTAATAATAAGATTGTATTAACAGATTGAATAGCCTGACTATAGAAAAAGTCGCCTATAATTGGTTCATTAATATGTTCTACTGATTCGTTAATGATTTGTTCGAATTGTTCAAATTTCAAATTTGGCAAACAGCCATAATACAATTTTAAATGTTCTATCGTTGCATCAAAATATGTTTGATGAGTCTTTTTACCTATTAAAATATTATAAATACTTTTATCAGTTTTGTTTTCATGCTTCATGGAAAGGGTTTTCAGTATAATCTGTTTCAAATAAGTCACCTCAAATAACATAAAAATGTTGAAATCTCTAAGTGTTATCACTAAAATAAGTATGTATAATAAGTGTAGCATGTTTTTTAAAGGAGGCGAAAAATTTGGCTAAATACACAATAGTAGATATGGATACATGTATAGCATGTGGCGCATGTGGAGCAGCTGCCCCTGACATATACGATTATGATGATGAGGGAATCGCCTACGTAATACTAGACGACAATAAGGGAATCGAAGCTGTCCCAGAAGAATTATTAGAAGATATGGAAGATGCTTTCGAAGGTTGTCCGACAGATTCAATTAAAATAGCAGATGAATCATTCGACGGAGATGCACTTAAATTCGAATAATATATATGAGAAAGGCTAGGACGTGAGGTCCTAGCCTTTCTTTATTTTATAATAGACTTAAGTTTATCAAATATTAAAATGTATATGACGGAAATGACAATACCTTTAATTAAATTAAATGGAATAATACCGGCAGATACGATTAATTTTAAATTATTTGCGATATCTGCAAGATTCATAATTTGTCCGTATAAAGGTAATAGAACAAAATAATTCATTAAACTCATTAGAATTGTCATTAAGATTGTACCAACTGCTAATCCATATCCCATAAATAATTTTGATTTTTTCATGCGATAGAAATAATAAGTTGGAATGACGAGACATATTGACGCTAAAAAGTTAGCCGTATTTCCAATTGGTTCGTGTGACACAATTAAGAAATTCAATACGTTTTTAAATAATGCGACTAATATACCTGAAACTGGACCGAACGCAAATGTTGCGACAAGCACAGGAATATCACTGAAATCCATTGTTAAATATGGTGGTAAAAATGGCAATGGAAATTTCAAAAACATTAAAATAAAGCTGATTGCGATGAGCATACTTACAGTGAGTAAGCGTTTTGTTTTGTTATCGTTAGACATATAAACTCCTCCTATTCATCTCGTAAGAATAGGAGGAAAAATTATCGCAAAATAAACCTAGTTAAGACTAGATTTTTTCCTCCATCTTCTCCCATCCAGACTTTAACTGTCGGCCTTAGAATTTCACTAAGTCAGCCAATATACATACATATATTGGGTCGCGGGCTTTAACCGCCGGTATGGAATTTCACCAAACCCCGAAGATGAATTTTTTTATTTAGTTTTAATTACAAAATATATATTAGCACATTGGTCAGGTATTTTCATCTAAATAACTCAACAATTTAAACTTTTGGTAAAGTTATTGTAAATTGAGTGCCTTCACCCTCTTTACTATCGACTTTAATCGTACCATGATGTGCATCTATAATTTTTTGAACGATAAAGAGACCAAGTCCTGTTCCGTGTTTACCTCTCGTGCGAGAAGCATCAACTTTATAAAAACGATCAAATATTTGATCTAAATGTTCTTTAGCAATACCTACGCCACTATCTTGAACGTTTATAACAAAGTCTTCTTCATCCGTATCATCAAAGACAACATTAATAGCATCATTTTGATGTGTGTATCTAATCGCGTTATCGATTAAATTCGTTAAAATTTGCTCAACACGATCGCTATCACCATACCAATTTGTAAGATTCCCAATATGTTTAACGGATAAATTCAAACCATTTTCTCGTGCTTGTGGTAAGAATTTAGTATCAATTTTGTTCATTAATGTAGAAATATTAAAGTCATCTAAATGAACTTTAATGCCTTCAGCGTCCATTTTGGCAACTTCTAATAATTCATTAATCAATCTACTTAATCTCTTAGATTCATCTAAAATAATATATAAGAAATCATCAACGTCTTTCTTCTCAGTTACAATACCGTCAACAATTGCTTCAGTATAACCTTGTAACATAGAAATTGGTGTTCTTAATTCGTGTGAAACACTTGCGATAAAGTCTTTTTTCATTTGATCCATATGATGTTCATCGGTCATATCACGAATGATTACAACTATACCTGATGAACCATCATTTTGAATGCTATCGATATACGTAGATATTACGACATAATATTTATGGCCCAATTCGTATTCGAAAAACTGCGTATTCTTTTCTTTAAATGTGTCGTTTCTTTGTGTAGATATATCAACATGATCAAATTCTCTTACTTCTTTTAAGAATGTATCTGCTTTGGAGTTAGAAATAATGATTTCATTCTTATCATTAATACCTAGCACACCATCGATCATCGAATTAATAAGTTTTTCTTGTATATTATTTTTTGATTTAACATCATCTATGTTTGTACGGATATCTTTACTCATTTTATTAAATGCTAAACCGAGTTCGCCAATTTCATCACGCGTATAAATCGGTACTTTTTCAGTATAATGACCTTTAGCAACTTTAAAGGCTGCTTGTTTCAATTGAATTAAAGGTTTCGTAATTCTGTTTGAAAGAAAGAAGGCAAAGATCGTACTCACGATTAATAATATAATGGCTGAAACAAGTATACTCAATGTAACAACGTTTTGAGCTTCTTTAATGGAGTTGATATCTTGGAATAAAAAGATACCTGCATCATCTTCAGGAAAAGCTTGAGAAGGATAGCCTAATAAAATATATTGATGTTTCTCACCGTTATAAGTTAAATTGATTTCTTTTAATACGTGCTTATCTTCATTAAAGACTTTATCGAATGCATGATTAGTTCTGATCTCATTAAGCATGACTTCTTTTAACGGATCTTCAGATCTTGCTGTCAAATCCTCACTATTTTTAACGATAATGAGTCCAGCAGGGTCTTCAACAAGTGCTCTTGCATAATCGATTGCTGACTCTTTTTCGTGTGAACTCAGTAATAATCGTTCTATTTTACTTGCATTATTATATAAATTTTCACCTGTGGTAGATGTATTATTAGATTGTAAAAAAGTTATAAGAAATCCGCTTAATAAAAGTAAAACTGTCGTTACTATTAAAATAATAGATAACCACAGTTTTACAACAACACTATTTAATCGATTCATTATTCAGGAACCTCAAATTTATAACCGACGCCCCATACAGTATGAATCATTTGTGCAGCATCTTCAGAAACTCTATTTAACTTTTCACGCAATCTTTTAACATGCGTATCAACTGTTCTTAAATCACCATAAAATTCATAGTGCCAAACTTCTTTCAACAGTTGTTCTCTATCAAATACTTTATCAGGTGATTTTGCTAAATATAATAATAATTCATACTCTTTAGGTGTTAAATTTACTTCTTTTTGATCTGCTAATACGCGATGTGCGTCATTATCAATGACTAAGTTTTCAAATACAATTAAATCTTTAGCTGTATTTGTTTGATTAACCATTGAATGATTCGTTGTACGTCTTAGTAATGCTTTTACGCGTAAGACAACTTCTCTAGGTGAAAATGGTTTGACGATATAATCATCTGCCCCAATTTCAAATCCTTCAACGCGATTATTTTCTTCACCTTTAGCTGTTAACATAATAATAGGTGTTGATTTTGTTTCTCTTACTCTCTTACATACTTCGATTCCATCTATTTCAGGTAACATTAAGTCTAACAATATGCAGTCATAATCTTCGTTTAAAGCTTTATCTAAGGCATCTTGGCCATTATCCGCTTCATCAGTCTCATAACCTTCTCTTTCGAGATACATTTTAACTAATTTTCGAATTCTATCTTCATCATCTACTACTAAAATACGATCTGTCATGCTTCGTTGACTCCCTTCTAGCATTTTTTAAGCATAAGAATGTAAACCAGCTACTATTAAGTTAACGGCAATAACATTAAATAGTATGATTGCAAGTCCACCAACAGCTAACCATGCTGATTTTCTGCCTTCCCAACCTTTACCTAATCTTAAATGTAAGAATATCGCATAATATAAGAATGTTATAAGCGCCCATACTTCTTTAGGATCCCAGCCCCAATATCTACTCCAAGCCATTTGTGCCCAGATACTCGCGAATAATATACCGCCAAGTGCAAATAATGGGAAACCAATGATTACTGAACGATATCCTATTTCATCCATTAAGGATAGATTGACTTTTTTCGTAAGTGGTTTGATAAGACTAAATAAAGTCTTGCCTTTCAAAATCAATCTTAGTATACCATATAAGACTGTACCAACTACAATTGACCAAACGACTGTGTTTAGTTTTTGAGCGTTGATAACAGCAGGTAATTCAATCTTGCTCCATTTTAAGATATCTGTTCTTTCTTTTGGTTCATAATCGCTACCTGAAACATGATCTACAAGTAAACTATCTTGTTGTGTCACAAATGCTGGAAGATGATAATGTTGCACAGAGTTATTATCGTTTTTATCAATAAAGAAATAAGTGTCATCGTAACCAACGATATCTTTCATAATGATCGTTGTTAATATAAATCCAATGACAATAACGATGAAATACATAATGACTTCTACAAAGAAACTATGTATCGATTTTTCCTCTGGACTAACAGCTGCGAATAAATAAATTAATCCTGCTATACAGCTGATTGATAAAATACCATATGAAATCGTTACGGTTATAACGTGAATTGCTAACCAACTAGATTGTAACGCAGGAATTAACGGCGAAACATCTCTAGAGAACATACTTGCATATGCAATTAACAACATCGCAATTGGTAATACGAATAACGCTAAAATAGGTGTCTTATAAATAGAGTAAATAACAAGGAAGCCACCTACCATCATAATGCCAAACATTGTTAAGAATTCATACATATTACTTACTGGTGCATGTCCCGCAGCAATCCATCTTGTAATAAAGTATAGAATTTGTAATACAAAGCCGATGACAGTTAATGTCACCCCTACTTTTTCTGCTCTTTTCTTAGGTGAACGGATTGAGAATGAATATGGCACAATCGCAACTAAGTACAAAATAAAAGCAGAATATAAACTGATATTACTAATATTTAAAAACATATCTTTATCCATTGTTTGCCTCCTTACTTTCGTGAATGTCTTGTTTAGTATCTTCAATATGTGAAATTTGATGTTTATCTAAGACTTGGTTAATCTCTTTTAAGAAACCATAATAATTCTTATTTGTATGAGCAGCGATATTAAACTCACCGTTATCTGTATTAATCCAAATACGTCTATGGTTAATATATGATCCGACTGCTAAACCTAATAAGAAAATAACGAAACCAGTAAATAATATTGGAAGTGTTAAGTCTTTCTTCACTGCCAACACTGTTGCCCATTGATTTGTTGCATTGGCAAATTTCACATCGTATTTATTATCTTTAGATATATCTTGTGATTCTTTAATTCTTAAGAAACTAAATTCTGATTGTTTGCCTTTATCAGTTACTTCAAACACAAAAGCTGGATTATTTGGATTTGGTGATTTAGTTGCAAGTACACCATTTTCTATTTTTTCGTAATCTGGCGCATAACTTCTTAACTTAACTGTTAAATCATCTGTAATTTTATAAGTCTTCTTAGGACTTTCCAAATTAACTGTAAATGGTTTCCCAAGTGCTTTACCGTCTTTTGTTTTTAAGTTAAATGTCATATCTTTTAACAACGAGTTGTCGAAGCTGCTTTGGTAAAATTGTAAGTGATCATATTTCAAAGGATGATTGACTTTAATTGAATCTGAAGCCACTTCTTTTAGATTAGCATCTGACCCAATTACTTCTTCTTGACTGTTTTTATACAAAGTAGCTTTTGTTTCGTAGTTCTTAGCAATTTTGTTTAAACTTGGGTCAATTGATTCAGGGTTTGTATTAGATTGAGATTTTTGATCATACTCTTCATATATAAAGTCGTTATTTTTTATATAATAGCCTCTATCTGTACCTGGTACTGGCTTCGTTTCCCCTTCTTTTACATAGACCATATCATCTAAGTAAAAGCCTGGTAAGAATCTTAACATTGCCCCAAATAAAAGTATGATTAAACCAGTATGGTTAATATAAGGACCGTATCTCGATAAACGTCCTTTTTCAAGTAAGATATGATTCCCATCTTGTTTAACTTTATATCTTTTTTCTTTAAAAGATTGACTCAATTCATCAAGATTAACTTGGTCTTTTGAATGTAAGTTTAATCTTTGGCGTTTATAGAATGAACTGTGCTTTTTCGTTCTTTGATTTTTCAAAGATTTATGTAAAGGTATCCCTCTATCAATGCTTGAAGTAATAATAGAGAACGCTACTAAACCTAACAGAATTAAGAACCACCATGAACTATATAAATTGTGGAATCCAAGTTTATAATATAGTAAACCGAGAGAACCATAATGTTCATAATAATATTGTTCCGGATTCACATTCATTGGAATAAAATATTCTTGCGGGAATATTGTCCCAATTGAAGCTGCAATGACCGTTAATACAAGTAAAGTAACACCTGTTTTGACTGAAGCGAAGAAATTCCAAATACGATCTAATATTGTTCTGTTTTTTGTTTTCGAACGTATCGCTTGCCCATCGTAACGCATAACGTCGGTTGTCTTTTTCTTATCATAGTCGTCATTTATTAAGCGACCACAGTTTAAGCATAATTGAGTTCCTTCTGGGTTCTTATGCCCGCACTCACAAACAATTTGCTTGTTGCTCACTTTAAATCCCCCTCTATTTCACTTTGACCTTTTCCATTTCTTCTATGATTTGCTTTTTAGAAAGTTCACCAGTATGCTTTGTTTTTATTTTACCATCTTTATCAACTGTTATCGTAGTTGGTAATGGATTGATACCGTATGCATCTGTAACTAAATTATCGTTATCCATCGCAACTGTGAAAGTTGGTGATTCTTTTAATGAACTTAAATATTGTTTGATTTGTTGAGGATTATTTCTGACATGTATCGCAACGACTTCAACACCTTTGTCTTTGTAGTTTTGATATTGTCTTTCTAACTCAGGCATTTCACGTTTACAAGGTTCACACCAAGTCCCCCAAAAGTTAATTAAAACACCTTTCCCACGTAAATCTTTTAAATTAACTTTTTTCCCATCAATCGTTTGGAGTTCGAAAAGTGGCGCATCATCTCCAACTTGCGCTACTTTATCCTTATCTTTCGTAAGACTGGACCATACTGTAAATACAATTGCAATTAAAATAATTGCCGTTATAACAATTTGGAGTACAGTCTTCTGTTTTTTCTTCATTTAAAATCCTCCCTAACACAATAAAAAAACCATACATATGCAATGTTATGGTGTTTTGTCTAGTATATCATGACTATAAAGCAGATTAGTGGCATTATTGTGAACGTTTACAGATTATTTACCATCTTGTGCCAAATGTCTTAAAACTTTGATTTCATGAGGTGATAACGTTCTGCCCTGTCCAGCATTTAAGCCTTTTAAATTAAGTGGACCATATTCTACTCTCGTAAGTTTAACGACTTCATGACCAAAATGACTAAACATTCTTCTAACTTGTCTATTTCTACCTTCCGTAATCGTAATTTCCACATGCGTTACATTACGCTCTCTGTCTTGACTTTTTACTTTTACAATTGCAGGTTGTGTCAATCCATCTTCTAGCTGTATACCTTTTTCTAATTGTTTAACTTCTTCTCTTAGTAAATAGCCTTTTAATTTTGCTACATATTTCTTTTGAATTTTATAACGAGGATGCGTCATTAAGTTTGTAAACTCACCATCATTCGTTAAAATTAATAAACCTGATGTATCATAATCTAATCTACCAACTGGGAAAATTCTCGTCTTAATATCTTTAAAATAATCCGTTACAACCGCTCTTCCTTTATCGTCAGATACACTTGTAATTACTTTTGTTGGTTTATGGAATAGAATATATAGTTTATCTGGCATTTCTAATGGAATACCTTCTACTTCGATATAATCAGAATCTTTCACTTTAGTGCCAAGTTCTGTCACTTGTTTATGATTAACATATACAAGCCCTTCTTCGATTAATTTTTCTGCTTTTCTACGTGACGTATAGCCACTTTTCGCAATAACTTTTTGTAATCTCTCTAATTCTTCACTCATTATGATTGCTCCTCATTGTTTTGTTTTTCGTTCATGCTACTAAAAAACAAATCCATTTCTTCTTGTTCATTTTCTTCATTTGTTGATTTCGGTAATTCGTCTAAAGAAGTCAGTCCAAATACATTTAAAAAGTAATCTGTCGTATATAATAATTGGCTTCTAGATTGATCGTTATGTTTCGATTCAACGACACCTTTCGCAATTAAAGTCTTAACAGAAGCATCTGAATTTACACCACGAATCACTTCTATATCACTTCTCGTAACAGGTTGATTATATGCAATAATAGATAATGTTTCTAACGCAGCTTGTGATAATTTAGTATTCATATTATCTATCATTAATTTTTCTAGATATTGATGCATAATTGGCTTTGCTGTAAGAATGCATTTATTACCGTAAAAAATAATTTGTAATGTTTCGCGATCATATTCATTTGCTAAATCTTTTAATTGTGATGGCGTTAATTCTAATAACTCACATAACTGATTAACTTCAATGCCTTCATCACCTAATGAATATAATAATCCTTCTAATAATCCTAATTTACTCACTGACATAATTCACGCCTCGATTTATAGTTATTTCTCCAAATTGATATTGTTGGAATACATCAATTTGTCTTAATTTCATCATTTCCAATATTGCTAAGAACAACGTCACTAATACATTCGTAGATAAATCAGATGGCAATGTCTCGAAAAATTTATAACTCTTATGTTCGGCAAGTCGTGCTTGTATTGAAGCAGTTGCCATTTCAATCGTATAACTATCTTCGTTAACGGTAACATTCTGTGGTTTATTAAATCTCTGTCTACGTTTAGTACGTTGGTATGCAATAATTAAATCCGTCATATCTAAATCTAAAGGTGCACGTTTGTCATGAACGGCTTCAAATTTGGATAAATCTGCTGGCTTTTTGATGAATATTTGTTCTCTGTCTTGTTTTTTATGATTTAATAATTCAGCATATTCTTTATAATTTTGGTATTCGATTAATTGTCTAACTAAATCGTCCCTTGGATCATCTTCAAATTCATCAATATCTGATGGTTGTGTAGGTAGTAATAATTTACTTTTGATCATCAATAACTCAGATGCCATCACTAAATATTCACTCGCTACATTTATTTCTAATATTTTCATTTGATGTATATAACTTAAGTATTGCTCGGTTAGTTCCTTCATTGGAATATCATAAATATCTATTTCGTATTTTTGTATTAAATGAAGTAATAAATCCAAAGGTCCTTCAAAGGCATCAAGTTTTACTTCATACATTTAAAACTTCCTCATTTCTATTCCTTTTACGTGCATAAACCTAAAAATTATTATACCATGATTACGTATAAATATTCTATGCTGAGAGGGATTTTAAATGGAAACACAAATAATGTCATTTCACTATCATTTCCATGTCTTAAGACATTATTTTGAATGTCACGATATATTAGAAGATCATTGGAAAGATCAAACTCAATTTAGTAAACATGATGCAATTGTAAGTTTAATATTGTTCTCTACGGCGTGTTACCACTATAGACGTGATAATACGAAAGGCGCGCTAAAAACTTATAAAAAAGCACTACAAATTGCTGAATTAAATGATGACTTTAGCCATTTAGGTATTGAAAAAGCATCTTTTCAATCTTTAATTCATTCACAAATCATGCGCATTGAGCAAGGTCATCCTTATGAAAATATTCAACTCCCTTTAACAGATGCAAGCTATCGTGCTTTAGAAAGTACTTTTGATGATTTTGAATTTAACTATAATACAGATGTATCAGATTATATTAAACATTATCATCTACTAAGAGATCGTACTGAAGTGATAGAAAGTCGTATTTCAGCATATAAGCAACGTCACGCTAGACAATAAATAACCAATAAATAAGACCCCAAGCAACAGCAAATGTTAATAAAATTGCTAAAGTGACATATTTTTTTGATTCATTTTGTTGTTGTTTATTGTTCTTCATTTTTCTTCTCCTTCTTGGCTCTAGGATGATACGTTAAATACATCTCACGTATTTGTTTTTTAGAGATGTGTGTGTAAAGTTGTGTTGTAGAAATGTCGGAATGTCCGAGCATTTCTTGCACTGCCCTCAAGTCCGCACCATTTTCAAGCAAATGCGTCGCAAAAGAATGCCTTAAAGTATGAGGTGTTAAAGTTTTCGTTATCCCTTTTTCTAAGCCGATTTTTTTTAATATTTTCCAAAATCCTTGTCGCGTTAAAGCTGTGCCACGTGCATTTAAGAATAATATATCTGTAACATGTTTCTTCAATAAATTTGGACGAACTTCCTGGATGTAGTTTCTTAATATGCCCATTAAATGTTCACCAAGCGGTACGATTCGTTCTTTATTTCCTTTACCAAACACTCTAATAAATCCCATCGTCAAATTGACGTCTTCTACATTTAATTGAATCAATTCACTTACACGAACGCCCGTACCATATAAAAGTTCAAGCATCGTTCGGTCTCGTTCATCTCTAGGATTTGTAATATGTGTAAATGTTAAGAGTTGGTTCACTTCATCTTCACTCAATACATCTGGAAGTTTCTGTTCGTATTTAGGTGTTTCAATCAATATGGTTGGATCTTTAACGGCGTATTTTTCTCTAATCGCAAATTGATGAAAGCTTCTAATCGTCGCTGCAAGTCTCGCAATTGTTTTAGCTGACTTTCCTTCTTGTTTAAGATGCGCAAAATATTTTTGTATCACAATACGATCAATATTGTCTATATGACTAATTTTATGTTCAGTTATGTATTGGTTATATTGTTTTAAATCTCTTTGATACGATTGGATTGTATTTTGACTCAAACCTTTTTCTAATCTTATAAAATCTATAAACTCATTTATGATTTGTTCCATGAATTCACCTCATTGTTGTCATTATTTTACCATAAAAAAAGACATCACTAAAATCAGTATAAAACTTCATTTAGTAACGTCCATTATAGATTTATTCTTCGTGACATCTATGACAAATACCATGAAAAGTTAATCGATGGTCTAAAATTTTAAAGTTAAATTCTTTTTCAACACGACGTTCTACGTCTTCTAATAAATCTTCTTCGATTTCATCAACTGCGCCACATTCCATGCATACCATATGGTGGTGAAAATGTTTTGCCCCTTCTTTTCTTAAATCGAATCTAGCAACACCATCGCCAAAGTTAATTTTGTCGACTACTTTTAATTCTGCTAATAGTTCTAACGTACGATAGACAGTTGCGAGACCAATCTCAGGTGCCTTATCTTTAACTTTTAGGTAAACGTCCTCTGCACTTAAATGATCGGCTTCATTCTCAAGTAATACTCTAACTGTCGCTTCTCTTTGCGGAGTTAGTTTGTAGGAAGCTTTGTGTAATTGTTCTTTCACACGTTGTATGCGTTCTTCCAACTTGACACCTTCTTTCTAAAAAATAATCATTATCAATTAGTAATGTATTCGTATACTAAAATACCAATAATCTTCTCAAAAAGCAAGAAAAAATATCTTTTTATTTAGAATGATTATAATTTAATAATAAGTATTGGAAGGCTATCATTGTTTTGGCATCTTCAATTTTATGTTCTGATAATAATGACTGTATTTGATCGATTGGAATTTTAGTTAAATTTAAGAATTCATCTTCATCTAAATTCACTTTTCCTTCTTTTAAATCTTTCGCGATATAAATACTTACTTTCTCGTTACAGAAGCCTGGACATCCATATACTTCACCGATGAGTTCGAGTTTATCTGCAACGTATCCTGTTTCTTCTTCTAATTCTCTCAGTGCAGCTGACTCTCGTTCCTCCCCTATTTCTAATTTACCAGCAGGAATTTCGATTAATGTCTTTTCCATTGCTTTTCTATATTGTTCCACCACTAACACTTCATTTTCTGGTGTTATAGCTAATACAGATACTGCACCATTATGTAATACGACTTCGCGTTCGCTCGTTTGGCCATCTGGAAGTGTAACTTGATGTTTTTCTAGCTTAATTATACGACCATCATATATCGTTTCTTTCGAAATCGTTTCTTCAGTTAGTTTCATTATAAGTGTGCCTCTTTTCATTAAAATAATTTATCTGGTAAACTTAATAAATAAAGTGTAGCGAAAGGAGCTTCAATATGCAAAAGAATACATTGAAAAGTGGCATTGAAATTTCAGAAGTCGGATTAGGTTGTATGAGTCTAGGAACTGATATCAACCATGCAGAAACAATTGTTGATGAAGCAATCAAACAAGGTATCACATATTTTGATACAGCTGATTTATATGATTATGGTGAAAATGAAAAAATCGTAGGACAACTTTTGAAAAAATATCAAGATCAACAAGATATTGTCATTGGATCAAAAGTCGGTAATCATTTTGATAAAGATAAACAAGAACACTTTTGGGATCCTTCTAAAGAACACATTATGAAAAGCATTAAAGAATCATTACAAAGATTGGATCTTGAACAATTAGATTTATATATGTTACATGGCGGTACGATTGAAGATAACAAAGATGAAACAATAGAAGCATTCGAAAGATTAAAAGAACAAGGTCTTATAAAAGCATATGGTATTTCGTCAATTAGACCTAATGTGATCGATTATTACTTGAAAAACAGCAACATTGAAACAATTATGATGCAATTTAGTATTTTAGATAATCGCCCTGAAAGTCTTATTGAAAAAATTAACGAACATGGTGTCAAAATATTAGCGAGAGGTCCAGTTTCTAAAGGTTTATTAACTCATAAATCAAACGAAGTATTAGATCGTAAATTTAAAGATGGCTTACTAGAATATAATTATAATGATTTATCGGATACCATTTCTCAACTGAATAAAGAATATGATGACTTATCAAGTGTTACATTTAATTATTTGAAATCATTTGACGCACTTGGATCTATTATTACAGGTGCAAGTTCACCAGAGCAATTAGCTGAGAGTATCCAAAGTTATAATGGAACATTATCAGAAGCTCAAATTAAGCACGCTCGTTCAATCGTAAAAAATATTGAATACACAAATCACTTAGTTTAAAAAAATAGAGTCTGGGAGAAGATTAATTTTCCCAGACTCTATTTATATCTTTTTACTCAAAAAACTTTGTTTAAATAATTTTTCAAATGTACGAGGTGCCAATTGATAAAATCTCAATCCTAAATCCATCCATTTTGGTTCGTTTATTTCTATTTTTCTTTTAATCATACTTTTAACAATTTGTTCACTTAAATCTTCTACATTAAGTTGTATTTGAGATGTGAGCTTTTCAAAGTGGCCTGAAGGGTCTGCTTTAGCATGAAATTGTGATTTGAAAGGTCCTGGATTGACATTAAGTACATGTAAATCTTCGCGTTCAAGTCTTAAAGCATTTGTGAAACTACTCAAAGCTGCTTTTGACGCTGCATAATGGCTACCATATGGCGTTGTTACTTTAGAAGAAATAGATGATATATTAACGATTGATGCCCCTCTTTTTAAATAAGGTAATATACGGTTCAAAAGAATAATTAAATTGACGAGATTCGTATGATAAATGTCCTTAATTTCCTCATTCGTATGTGCCTCGTTAGATTTAAAGTAACCAAACCCAGCATTATTAATAATCCCATCATACATATTGTTCTGTGCAAGATTAAATTGTTCGACTTGCGCAGTGTCATTCATATCTAATATAAAGACTTCTTTAATATTTTTATAGGTCGTCATTAAATGATTGGCTTTATCCTTATTTCTTACAATTATAGAAACGTAAGCACCATGATTATTCAATGATTGTATCAAGCTCTCCCCTAGTGAACCTGTGGCACCAGTTAATAAATAATGTTTACCGATCATTTAACTCATCCTTTATTCATTGTTATGTATAATGTATCATAACACTTCAAAAAAACTAAATACGATACAAGCAATTTTGACATAAGATTATATTTCTTTATAATTAAAATGAATTCATATGGAAGTGAGTGATTTTATTATGAAAATTGTGTTTTATGGATCTGGTAATATGGCAAACGCGATATTCACTGGAATTGTTAACAGTAAGTCGATTGAACCTGAAAATATTTATTTAACAAATAAGTCGAACCAAGAAGCATTGGAAAGTTATCATGAAGCTTTAGGCGTTAGCTATAGTTATGATGATGAAGAATTGTTGAAAGATGCAGATTATGTATTCTTAAGTACAAAACCTTATGATTTCTTAAAATTAGTTGAACGCATTAAACCTTTCATAACGAGTGATAATAAATTCATTTCAATTATGGCTGGTTTACCGATTAGTTATATTAGAGATAATTTACAAGTCGATAATCCAATTGCTAGAATTATGCCGAATACGAATGCGCACGTTGGGCATTCAGTAACGGGGATTAGTTTCTCTACAAACTTCGATCCTAATTCTAAGCAAGAAGTATTAACGCTTATTGAAGCTTTCGGTACAGCATTAGAAGTTAAAGAAGATCATTTACATCAAGTGACAGCTATTACTGGTAGTGGACCTGCATTCTTATATCATGTATTTGAACAATATGTAAATGCTGGTACTAAATTAGGCATTGAACAATCTCAAGTTGAAGAGTCTATTAAAGAGTTAATTATTGGTACTGGTAAAATGATCGAACGCTCTGATTTAAAAATGGATCAATTACGAAAAAATATTACGTCTAAAGGTGGTACAACGCAAGCTGGTTTAAATGCGTTAAGTAACCATGACATAGAAGCTATTTTCTTAGATTGTTTAAACGCAGCTGTTAAGAGAAGTATCGAACTTGCAGAAGCGGATGAAGATTAATTGAATAAGTTACAAAAAACATCTCATCTTAAAATACATATAAGATGAGATGTTTTTTAGATTTGAAATTGGTCATAATCTTTTACAAATTTAAAGTCATGATTTACAGCTGAACGTAATGTGGCTTCAACTGTTTGAATATCTTCTAATTCATATCGATTAGATAAATGTGTGAATAGACCTTTTTTTACATTAACATCAGTCATTAATTGAAAGACATCTTCAATATGACTATGATAATAAGAATTTGCTAATTTTTTATCGCCTTCGATATACGTTGTTTCATGAACAATAACATCTGCATCTTGTGCAAGGATATGTTCATTTTGACATGGCATCGTATCACCAAAGATTGTAATCACTTTCCCCTTTTTCTTTGGACCTTTGAAATCTTTAGATTGATAAGTTTGATTTTCGTATTCAAAAGTTTCGTTTGCTTTTACTTCTTGATATTTTGGTCCAGGTTCAATACCGATTCCTTTAAGTTTTTCAACATCAAGCTTCCCTTCAATATCAGGTGCTGTAATGCGATAACCGACAGATAATATACCATGTTTTAAAGGTAAAGCTTTAATATGAAAGCCATCAATATTAAGTTCGGTTTCCGTGTTGAATTCATTTACAGTTATCGGATAATTTAAATTTGATTGAGAAATTTCTAATGCCGTTTGTATAAACTTTGCTATACCTTTAGGGCCAATTATTGTTAAAGGTTTATCTTTACCACCTTGGAAGGAACGACTTGTTAATAATCCAGGTAATCCAAATATATGATCACCATGTAAGTGCGTAATAAATATATGACTTATTTTGCCAAGTTTGATGCCAGTATGTAATATTCGATGTTGAGTTGCTTCACCAACATCAAATAACCATAGTTGATTGACATGAGGTAGGCAATTAAAGGCAATTGATTGTGTATTTCTTTCTTTAGTCGGTAATCCGGCGCTTGTGCCTAAAAATGTGAGTTCCATCGTCTTCCTCCTTACGTTATTATTATAACATGTATCGTACAATGATTTATAAAAATACATAAAAATGATGATGATTATACAACTTACTGAATAAATTGAAAATTTAACAGTTCAAATGGAAGAATATCAATCACTAACATGTTATAATAATTAATATTGTAAATTGTGAAAAAGTTAGAGAATCGAGGTAAATAAATGACAACCGAAACTAGAAATATTCCATGCTTAATTACAATATTTGGGGCTACAGGTGATTTAAGTCACCGTAAATTATTCCCATCTATTTTTCATTTATATCAACAAAATCAATTAGACGAGCACATCGCAATAATTGGTGTTGGTCGAAGAGATTGGACTACTGAAAAGTTCAGAAATGAAATTAAAGCTTCAGTAGAGAAACATGTACAGAATACAGACAAGTTAGATGAATTTATGGAACATGTATTTTATCAATCGCACGATGTTAGTGACCCTTCTAGTTATGAAGAATTATTAGCTTTTTCAAATGAGTTAAATGAACAATATCAATTAGAAGGTAATCGATTATTTTATTTAGCAATGGCACCTCAATTCTTTGGAACTGTTACAGATTTCTTAAAATCTTCAGGTCTAACAGATACTGACGGTTTCAAACGTTTAATTATTGAAAAACCTTTCGGCACAGATTTAGCATCTGCTGAAGAATTAAATGAACAAATTAGACGTTCATTTAAAGAAGAAGAAATTTACAGAATCGACCATTATTTAGGTAAAGATATGGTACAGAATATCGAAGTGTTAAGATTTGCGAATGCGATGTTCGAACCATTATGGAATAATAAATATATTTCTAATATTCAAGTAACATCATCTGAAATATTAGGTGTAGAAGATCGTGGTGGATACTATGAAAATAGTGGCGCATTAAAAGATATGTTCCAAAACCATATGTTACAAATGGTTGCTTTATTAGCAATGGAACCACCTATTAGTTTAAACAGTGAAGATGTTAGAAATGAAAAAGTAAAAGTATTGCGTTCAATTAGAGCTTTAGATGAGTCTGAAGTTAAACAGAACTTTGTTAGAGGACAATATGATAAAGGTCAAATTGAAGGCGAAGAAGTTAAAAGCTATAGAGAAGAAGATAAAGTAGCAGATGACTCTAATACCCCTACTTTCGTTGCAGGTAAAGTATTGATAGATAATTTCAGATGGGCTGGCGTACCATTCTTTATTAGAACTGGTAAAAGAATGAAGAAAAAAGGTATTCAAGTAGTTGTTGAATTCAAAGAAGTACCAATGAATTTATATTATCAACGTGATTCAGAATTAGAATCTAATTTACTTGTCATTAATATTCAACCTAATGAAGGTCTTTCACTACATTTAAATGCTAAAAAACAAGTTCAAGGTATAGAAACAGAACCTGTTCAATTATCATACGCAATGAGTGCACAAGATAAAATGAATACAGTTGATGCATATGAGAACTTAATCTTCGACTGTCTTAAAGGTGATTCAACAAACTTTACGCATTGGGAAGAATTAAAAGCAACATGGAAATATGTAGATGTGATACAAAATGTGTGGGACAACGATAAAGCACCGTTCCCTAATTATAGAGCGGGTACTAATGGACCGATTAAGAGTCAATTATTATTGTCTATTGATGGATTTAAATGGTGGGACGATATTAATTAATCTTTCTGCCAACAGGAGTGACTGAACATTGGAAGTAATTAAAGATTTACAAAGAGCAATTGTGTACATTGAAGATCATCTATTGAGCGATATCGATTTACAAACTTTGAGCGATCACGTTGAAATGTCCCCTTTTCACTTGAATCAATCATTTACGATGGTTATTGGTATGACGCCTCTTGAATATCAACTTGCTAGAAGAATGACTGAAGCGGCGTTTGATATTTTAAGTGGTCATTCACGTATTTTAGATATCGCCTTAAAGTATGGATACAGAGATGCACATGCATTCGCTCATGATTTTAATGCATATCATGGCATAAGTCCGCTACAAACGAAGACACATCAATCTATGCTTAAAATTAAAAAAAGAGTCTCTATTAAATTAACTTCTACAGAAACAGAACCGTTAAATTATTCATTACAATACAAAGATGATTTAAAGTTAGTAGGAAAGAATCATCATTATCATTCAAATGAACTAGATAATCATTTTTTAATACCTGACTTATTAGAAATGTTATTAGAGAATAATTACATAGAAGACTTTATTAAATATAATGATGTTAAACCTAATCAACTATTCGTTATTCGAAGACCACTTGTAGATGGACTCGAAGTATTTGTAGGTGTTCCTAGTGAAAGATATCCAGGTCATTTAGATAATTACTATTTACCTGGACATCATTTTGCGACGTTTAATTTACAAGGTGAATTAGATTTTGTAGTGAGTGAAGCTTGGCACCATATTGAAAATCAATGGCAACTTAAAATGCCTTATTTACATGATGATTTTTATGTTGAGGTTTACCCTCTTGATGTTAATTTTGATCAAGAAACTTCTAAAGTACAACTTTGGATTCCTATTGATCATAAAAGAATGAATTAAAAAACAACCCGCTATCTCTTGGAGATAACGGGTTGTCTTGTTATATCAAATTATTTAGTCCATTCAGTATGGAAAATACCTTCTTTGTCTTTACGTTCATAAGTATGCGCACCAAAGTAATCGCGTTGTGCTTGAATTAAGTTGGCAGGTAAATCTTCTGAACGGTAACTATCAAAGTAATTGATTGCTGAAGAGAAACCAGGTGTTGCAATTCCTGCTTTGATTGCAGTCGCTGATACTTCTCTTAATGAACCTTGATATTTTGCAACGATATCGTTGAAGTAAGGATCTAATAATAAGTTTGTTAATGATGAATCATTATCGTAAGCGTCTTTGATTTTTTGTAAGAATTGCGCACGGATGATACAACCCTCTCTCCAAATCATAGCTAACTCACCTAATTTTAAGTTCCAGTTGTTTGTTTCACTAGCAGTTTTCATTTGAGCAAATCCTTGTGCATAACTACAGATTTTACTCATATAAAGTGCTTGTCTGATTTGTTCTAAGAATGCATCTTTGTCACCATCAAATTCAGTTACTTCTGGATTAAACGCTGTGCTTGCTTTAACTCTTTCATCTTTGAATGAAGAAATAAATCTAGCAAATACAGACTCAGTAATAATTGTTAATGGAATACCTAATTCTAAAGCATTAATTGAAGTCCATTTACCAGTACCTTTTTGTCCAGCTTTATCCATAATTTTTTCAACTAATGGTGTACCATCTTCGTTTAATTTATTAAAGATTTCGCCTGTGATTTCAATTAAATAACTTTCTAATTCGCCAGCGTTCCATGATTTAAACGTTTCAGCTATTTCTTTATGATCCATGTGTAATACACGTTTCATTAAGTCATAACTTTCTGCGATTAATTGCATATCTGCGTATTCAATACCGTTATGCACCATTTTTACATAGTGACCAGCACCGTCTGGACCAACATATGTTACACATGGAGAACCATCGCTTGCTTTTGCAGAAATGCTTTCTAAAATTGGAGCTACCAATTCATAAGCTTCTTTCTGACCACCAGGCATAATTGAAGGACCAGTTAAAGCACCTTCTTCTCCACCTGAAACACCTGTTCCAATGAAGTTTATTCCACTTTCATCTAAGTATTGATTTCTACGAATCGTATCTAAATAGTTAGTGTTTCCGCCATCGATTAGGATGTCGCCTTTATCTAATAATGGTAATAAGCTATCGATTGTTTTATCTGTTGCTTCACCAGCTTTTACCATAAGTAAAATCTTTCTTGGTTTTTCTAATGAATCTACAAACTCTTCGATTGAATAGTTTGGATGTATATTTTTACCTTGTGATTCTTCAACCATTTGGTCGACTTTCTCTTTTGAACGGTTATACACTGAAACTGAGTAACCACGTGATTCAATATTCCAAGCTAAGTTTTTACCCATTACAGCTAAACCAACTACACCTATTTGTTGTGTCATGAAATTAACCTCACTTTTTTTCATTTTCTAGTACATTTTAACATAGTTTGAATACGTTTTTCGTCTATAAAGTCTTTAATTTCAAATGAATACGTTTACATACTGAATTTTTATGCAAGTTCAGCAATTGCAACGATTTGTTCTGTAATTTTTTGTAATTCTTCAACTGGCATACGTTCATTTGTTGTATGAATATATTCATATCCAACACCTAAAATAACAGTAGGAATTCCGAATCCACTAATAACATTTCCGTCAGATCCGCCACCTAGTTTTACAAGGTCTGCTTTACGTCCAATTTTTTCAGAAGATTTAACGGCTAATTGAACAACGTCGTCTTCTTCAGTTAAATTAAAGCTTGGGTACATAATTTGTACATTAACTTCTGCACTACATCCGAATTCTTCAGCAGTTTTCTCGAATGCTTCTTTCATATGTGTTACTTGTTGGTTCATTTTTTCATCATCTAAAGATCTTGCTTCTGCTAAAATATATACATGATCACTTACGATATTTGTTGCTGTTCCACCTTCGAATCTACCGATATTAGCAGTTGTTTCTTCATCGATACGTCCTAAGTTCATATGACTAACAGCTTTAGCAGCAATATTAATAGCAGAAACACCTTTTTCAGGTTCTAATCCAGCGTGTGCTGTTTTACCTTTAATAATAGCCTCTATTTTAGCTTGTGTAGGAGCTGCTACAACTGTTGTACCTACTTTACCAGGCGCATCAATAGCAAAACCATATTTCGCTTGAATATCATCAGGATTTAAAGCTTTAGCACCAACTAAACCAGATTCTTCACCTACTGTAATGATAAATTCGATATCACCATGTTGAATATTGTTATCTTTAATAACTTGAATAGCTTCTAAAATTGCAGCTAAACCAGCTTTATCATCAGAACCTAAGATTGTTTCACCTTTAGAATAAATGTAACCATCTTCACGTAATTCTGGTTCAATATTATTACCAGGCGTAACAGTATCCATATGGCTTGTAAAATAAATCGGCGTCTTGCTAGAATCTTCACCTTTTAATTTACAAATTAAATTACCAGCACCATAACCAGTTTCACTTTGAGAGTCATCCTCTTTAACATCTAAACCTAAATCCGTAAACTTTTGCTTTAATAAATCAGCAATCTTTCTTTCATTTTTAGATTCAGAATCTACCTTTACAAGTTCCATAAAAGTATTTAATAATCTTTCTTCATTAATCATGATTGTCCCTCTTTTCATTTATTTAAATATCTCATAATCTAGTGTATAATAGTTGATAAATATATACAAAACTAATGTTTAAAGAGAGGGTTATCATGGGAAATAAGAATGTACGTAAAATCATAATCATCGTAATGTTAGTAGCTATAGTAGCTGCACTTGTATTATCAGGTATCTTACCATTCCTATTAAATTAATAATATAATTCAAAAGCGCTAGCTCATGATGAGTAGCGCTTTTTTTGGGTGAGAGATACAAATTTTAATTAGGTATTATTAGAATATGTGGAACTGGTGAGTTAAAGACAATATTAACTCACGAGATTAGAAAAGATGTGAGTTAAAGGCAAAGTAAACTCACATCTCCCCCCACTATATACACAAAAAACGCAATGCCGTATAGCATTGCGTTTTTACTTCTTAAGGCTACCGAATTGTGATTTGATTAGTAAGTATTCTTCTACTTCGTTTAATAGTTGAAATAGTGCTGCGATACTTTCTAATTCTTGATGTGATTTTGGTAGCTCGATAGACTGTAATTTTATTTTAATGTCATATAGGTTATGCAATCTCATAAGAGAGTAATCGTTACCTTGTACGTTTTGTGATACTTCTAATAACAATTGACTACATAAATGATGTGCATGATGACTGTGTTGCATGGATTCGATTAATTTTTTCATTCTTTTTAATAAAGTTAATTGTTCTTCTCTCATATCAAAATAATGATAGTAAGAGTTTTCATTTCTCACAAAATGATTTTTAACTTCTCTAAATGCTAATGATTTAGCTTTTCTAATATTTTCTGAAACGATATCGAATGAAGGTACATTAATTTTTTTATTTGGATCTTGTAAGCATTGACTATAAATAAAGGTTATTAATATAAAGTCGTCTTCTATTTTGCGTTTATAATTGTTAAGTTTATAATCTAAACTTGGCATAAACATATTCATGATTAAAGCAATACCAATACCAATTATAAGTAATAAAATTTCATTTATGACAACATTCATATCTATCGTTTTAGCCATATACAGATGAAGTATAATAACACAGCTTGTTACAATTCCTTCTTGCACACCAATCATGACTGTTACGGGTATAAATAAAAGCACCATAATACCAAGAATAATAGGCGTACTTCCTAAATAAGTGAAAAATACTGAACCTATCAAAATTGCAATAAAACACGCTACAAATCTATATATTGCAGCTTCAAATGATTTAACTCTTGTATCCTTAATACATAATACAACAAGAATAGCACTGGATGCATAATTATCTAAGCCGATTAACCTAGAAAGGATGACAGCTAATGTCATCCCTAGGGCAGTTTTTAATGTTCTATATCCTATTCTGTACGGTTTTATTTGCATAAGAAATGAACCGTTCCTTTACACTTCTTCGCAATACTCTTCGAATAGTGCTTGAATGTTTGTAATAACACTCATTGGATCGTGACCTTCGATTTCATGTCTTTCAATCATTTTGACAATTTTGCCATCTTTAAGAAAAGCAAATGATGGACTTGATGGTGGATAACCTTCAAAATAATCACGTGCTGTTTCTGTTGCTTCTTTGTCTTGACCAGCAAATACAGTTACTAATTGATCTGGTAATTTATCATAGTGTAACGCATGTTGTGCTGCTGGTCTTGCGATTCCGCCTGCACATCCACAAACTGAATTAACCATAACAAACGTTGTACCTGGTTTGTTGAATGTTTCTTCAACTTCTTCTTTAGTTGTTAATTGTTTGTATCCAGCCGCTTCTATTTCATTTCTCGCAGAATTAACTACATCATTCATATATAAATTGAAATCCATTTCCATAAAAAAAGCCTCCTGTAATAATAGATAAGTCTATTTTACAGGAGATTTAAGGGTAAAACAATGACAAGGTTTTATTAATATATAGAAGTGTTCTCGATTGTCATACTTTGTAATCTTTCTTTTACATATTTTAAGAATTCACCGGCCATTAAACCATCCAATATTCTATGATCAATGGATAATGATAAATTAACCATATCACGAATACCGATCATATCATTGACAACTACAGGTCGTTTCACAATTGATTCAACTTGTAAAATAGCAGCTTGTGGATGATTGATAATACCCATTGATGATACTGAGCCAAATGAACCCGTGTTATTGACTGTGAATGTACCACCTTGCATATCTTGAGAAGTTAATTTATGCTTTCTTCCTCTAGTTGCAAGATCATTAATTTCACGAGCGATACCTTTGATTGATTTATCATCAGCATTTTTAATAACAGGTACATATAATTTATCTTCACTTGCTACTGCGATTGAAATATTAATATCTTTATGAATTTTAATTTCATCGCCTGCCCAAGTACTATTTAACATCGGATATTTTTTCAATCCTTCTGCAACAGCTTTTACGAAAAATGCGAAGAATGTTAAGTTATATCCTTCACTTTGTTTAAAAGATGACTTATGATGTTGTCTTGTTTTAACAAGATCTGTAGCATCAACTTCGACCATCATCCAAGCATGTGGAATTTCATGAACACTTTGCAACATTTTATTCGCAATTGCTCTTCTTACACCATTGACTGGGATTGAATCGCCAGGTAAAGAAGTCGTTTCTGGTTGAACTGTATTTTCAGCAACTTCTTGAACTGGTGCATCTACTTGTTTAGATGATGTATCTTCAGTTGGTACACCATTTTCAATCACATTTAAAATGTCTTTTTTAGTTACTCTTCCTAAATTACCAGTACCTTTAACTTTACTTAAATCAATATTATTTTCACTTGCTAATTTAAATACAACAGGTGAATATTGACCGTTATTCATTGGACCTTCTTGTGGTTTATTAGAAACAGGTGTTTCAGCTTTTGCAGGTTGCGCTTCTTTAGTTACTTCTGGTTCAGTTTGTTCATCAGCACTATTATTGTTATCCTCTGATGTTTCACCTTCAACTTCCATTGTACAAATAACTGTTCCAACATCTACTGTTTCACCAGCTTCTACAACAATTTCTTTAATTGTTCCATTAAATGTTGAAGGGACTTCAGCTGTTACTTTATCTGTTATCACTTCGCACAGTGCATCGTACTCTTCAATTGTGTCACCTGGTTTAACAAGCCATTGTTCGATGGTACCTTCATGAACACTTTCTCCAAGTTTCGGCATCTTTACGTCCATAATTTAACCTCCTAAAATTCAGCTAATGTTCTCATTTTTTCTTCTATTTTCACAGGATTCATCATAAAGAAATCTTCCATAAGTGGTGAAAATGGCATAGCTGGTACGTCTGGACCTGCAAGTCTTGCAATTGGTGCGTCTAAATCAAACAAGCAATTTTCAGCTATTATGGCAGATACTTCACTCATAACACTACCTTCTAGATTATCTTCAGTTACAACCAATACTTTGCCAGTCTTTTTCGCACAATTAATAATTGTTTCTTTATCTAGTGGATATAATGAACGTAAATCTACTATTTCTGCATCTATACCTTCAGTTGATAATATTTCAGCTGCTTGAAGTGCGTAATTTACACATAATCCATAAGTGAATACTGTAATATCTGAACCTTCTCGTTTAACATCTGCTTTATCGATTGGTACAGTATAATATTCTTCAGGAACTTCTTCTTTTAATAGTCTGTATGCTTTTTTATGTTCAAAGTATAATACAGGGTCATTATCTTCAATTGCCGCAAGAAGTAATCCTTTAGCATCGTATGGTGATGATGGAATAACAACTCTTAAGCCTGGTGTTGAACAGAATATACTCTCAATACTTTGAGAATGATATAGTGCGCCATGAATTCCGCCGCCAAATGGACTTCTAATTGTTAAAGGACAATCCCAATCATTATTAGAACGGTATCTTATTTTAGCTGCTTCATTGATAATTTGGTTTGTTGCCGGAACGATGTACTCTGCAAATTGAATTTCAGATACAGGTCTTTTACCCATCATAGCTGCACCAATTGAAGCACCAACGATATTTGATTCTGCTAACGGTGAATCGATCACGCGTCCTTCACCATATTTATTGTATAAATTTTTAGTTGCGCCAAATACGCCGCCTTTTAGACCAACATCTTCGCCGATAACAAATACGTTATTATCTTTTTCCATCGCTTGGTCCATAGCTTGATTAATCGCGTCAAGATAGGATAACTTAGGCATTCTTTTCGCCTCCTTGATCATATACATGTGTTAAAGCTTCTTCCGGTAATGGATAAGGTGCTTTTTCTGCATTTTTAGTAGCAGTATTGATTTCTTGTTTAATTTCATCTTCTATTTGGCTGAACCATTCATCGTTTGTAACTTGATGTTCAACTAAATATTCTTTGAATTTAATCATACAATCATTTTCTTTTTCTGCTTTCATTTCTTCTGTCGGACGATAATTATCATCATCATCTGAAGAATGAGGTGTTAAACGGCTACATAATGCTTCAATAAGTGTTGGTCCTTCACCATTAATTGCACGTTCTCTTGCGCGTTTTACTACTTCATAAACAGCTATAGGATCATTACCATCCACTTGTTCACCGAATGCACCGTAACCTGCAGCTCTAGATGATAAATCGTCTGTTGCGTACTGTAAGTGACTTGGTACCGAAATGGCATATTTATTGTTTTCGATAATACAAATAAATGGCAACTTATGAACACCAGCAAAGTTCATTGCTTCGTGGAAATCACCTTGACTCGTACTACCTTCACCTAAAGTAGCAAGTGCAATCGCTTCTTTGCCATCCATTTTAAGTGATAAACTTGCGCCAACTGCATGTAACACTTGAGTTGTTACACAAGAACCTTGCGTTAAAATAGATAAATCTTTTTTACTAAAGTGAGATGGCATTTGCTTACCACCACTTGAAGTATCACCTTGTTTAGCAAATGCAGCTAACATAGATTCTTCTGCAGAAATACCACGTGCTGTAACTAAAGCTAAATCTCTATAGTAAGGTGCTAATACGTCTTCGTCTTTTAGTGCATAATATGTGCCAATTTGTGTTGCTTCTTGACCTTGACAACTTATAACAAACGGTAGTTTACCTGCTCGGTTAAGTAGCCACATTCTTTCGTCAATTTTTCTACCTAATAACATCCATTTATAAATTTCTTTTAAGTCTTCATGCGTTAATCCGACAGTCTTATAATCTAACATCTAATCTCTCCTCTTTAGACGTGAATAGCACGATTCTCAGATTTTAACCCTAGTTCCATGAGCACTTCTCCAATTGAAGGATGTGCATGTACAGTAGTTGCTAGTTCTTCAGTAGAGCCATTCATAAATGTAAATAGAGCTGCTTCATTAATTAATTCAGTCACTTTTGCACCAATCATATGAATGCCAAGCACTTTTTCATTGTCTATATCTTTAATTAAAATACATTCACCAAGTCCATTATTTTCGATGACGGATTTGCCAATCGCTTTAAATGGTACTTTAAATTTTTTGAAATTAATATTTTGCGCTTTAGCACCTTGTTCAGTCATCCCTATCGAAGCAATTTCAGGGTTTGTATATATACATCTTGGTACTGTTAAGTAATCTAATGTGATAGGATTTTGATCAAACATGTGCTCTACAGCAATAGTTCCTTCTTTAGTTGCAACATGTGCTAATTGATAATTACCGATGACATCTCCTACCGCATAAATATGTTTATCATCAGTTTGATAAACATCATTTGTTAGTATATAGCCTTTTTCATCGGTCTTTATTTTTGTGTTGTTCAATCCTAAATCTTCAGTATTCGGTGTTCTACCAACTGCGACTAATACTTTTTCAAAAGTTTGTTGCTCATTTTGAAGTGTTACATCTACATGTTGATCATGTATGTTGACATCTTGTTCAGATAAAGGACAATTCTCATGAATGGTTATGCCATTTTCTTCAAAGCTACGTTTAATCGTTTTACTGATTTCTCGTTGTTCGTTAGGGATAATGGATTGCCCTGCTTCAACAACTGTTACTTTTACACCTAAATCATTTAATAAAGATGCAAACTCAAGTCCAATCACACCGCCACCGATAATTAACATGCTTTCAGGCAACGTTTGTAACTGCATCATATCATCACTTGAAATGATGGTTTGATGGTTAAATTTTAAGAATGGTAATTCAATTGGTCTTGATCCTGTTGCAATTAATACATGTTGATTAACGAGTAGTTCTGATTCGCCATTTTCAAATTCAACAGATACTGTTCCAGCTTGAGGCGAGAACAATGAAGGTCCTAGAATTCTGCCATTACCTTCGTAAATGTCAATTTTGTATTTTTTCATCAAACTTTGTACACCATTGTACATCGTAGCAACTGTTTCATCTTTCTTAGCAACAACATCCGTCATTTCAAAATCAGCTGAAGCAGTTTTAATACCATATTCGTTTGAATGTTGTATGTATCTTAAAATTTCTGCAGTTTTTAAATATGATTTTGTAGGTATACAACCTTTATGTAAACAAGTTCCACCTAACTTAAATTTCTCTACAATTGCGACTTTTTTTCCTAGTTGTGAAGCACGAATTGCTGATACATAGCCCGCCGTACCGCCACCTAGAACGACTAAATCATATTCTTTAGACATAGTATTACTCCTTATTCATATGACTTGGTACTAATTTTACCGTGTAAGAGGTCCATTACGCCAATATTTAAGGCGTGCATTTCTTTTTCTCCTTTATATATAGTAACATTTTGTAGCCAAGATACATATTGTTTTACTTTATTTGTGATATATTTTGAATAACTTAATCCGCCAGTTATGATAATTTGATCGATTTGACCTTCTAAAACGACCGCGCAAGACCCTATAGATTTAGCAATTTGATAACACATGGCATCTAAGACAAGTTTAGCAGTTTTATCGCCATTTTCCATCATTTGTTCTACTTTTAAATAATCATTTGTACCAAAATATGATAATAACCCAGAATTTTTACTTAATTCATTATTAGCTTCTTTAGCATTTAAATCGTGATCAATAACCCATTTAATTAACGCATCATTTGGAATGGAACCAGCTCTTTCAGGACTAAATGGACCCTCGCCTAACAAGCCGTCATTAACTTCGATGACTCTTCCTTTTCTATGAGCACCTACACTTATACCGCCACCAAGATGTGCGACGATGACATTAATATCTTCATATGCTTTGTTCGTATCAGCTGCATATTGTTTAGCGACTGATTTCTGGTTTAATGCATGGAAGATACTGCGTCTTTCAATACCTTTAATGCCAGTAATTCTTGCTTCAGGTATTAATTCATCTACGACAACTGGATCAACAATATAAGCCTGTATATTTAATTCTTTAGCAAATGTATAGCCGATAATACCACTTAAATTCGAGGCATGAAATCCATATTTAAAAGATTTCAAGTCTTGATACATGATGTTATTAACAAGATATGTTCCACCTTGTATAGGTTTTAAAACACCACCCCTACAAGCAATAGCATCTATTGCTTGTAGCGAGATATGATGTTGGTTTAATGAGTTCTTGATACTTTCAAGTCGAAACGGGACTTGATCAATTAATGGAAGATTAGTTTGTTCGATATCATGTCTGATAACATCTTCAAATAACATATCATAGTTATTAAATACTGCAACTTTAGATGATGTGCTTCCTAAATTAAGTACAAGAATTTTTTTCATTATTTTTTACCTCTAGAAATGATAGATCTTTCAGTTTTTAAGAAATTACTTCTTACATTCTTAAGTTGTTCAATACGTTCTTCAGCTAAAATTTCAGCTGCACGTGCAGTAGTAATTTGATCTCGCTTACTAATTTCAAACACTTTATCCATTTGGTCATAGATTTTTTCAATATTTGAGATAGCACGTACTTCATTGTATCCATCTAATTCATCCGCAACATTGATAACACCACCAGAGTTAGCAACGAAGTCAGGCGCATATACAATACCTTTATCTTCTAATTGAGCACCGTGTACATCTATGTCTTGTAATTGGTTGTTTGCACTACCACATACGACTTTCACTTTTAAACGTGCAATCGTATCATCATTTAATACGCCACCTAAAGCACAAGGTGCAAAGATATCAGCATCTACATCATAAATATCATTAATACCTACACTTTGAGCGTTGAAGTCATTTACAACTCTATCAACTGCTTCTTGGTTAATATCTGTTACAACTAATTGAGCACCTGCTTCATGTAAATAACGACATAGTTCGTAAGCAACGTGTCCAACACCTTGAACAGCAACTGTTTTCCCGTTTAAGTCATCTGTTCCAAATGCTTCTTTAGCTGCGCGTTTCATAGAAACAAATACACCTAATGAAGTTTTAGGGCTTGGGTTACCACTAGATTGGTGGCTTTCAGATAAACCAACTACGTAATCAGTTTCTTCAAAGATAATATCCATATCGTCTTCAGTCGTGCCTACATCTTCAGCAGTAATATAACGACCATTTAAACTTTCTACATATCTACCTAAAGCTCTAAATAAAGCTTCTGATTTATCTTTTTTAGGATCTCCGATAATAACTGTTTTACCGCCACCTAAGTTTAAACCAGCTGCAGCATTTTTATATGTCATACCTCTTGATAGGCGTAATGCATCATTAATAGCATCTTCTTCACTTTCGTATGGCCACATTCTACAACCGCCAAGTGCTGGTCCTAATGTTGTATCATGAATCGCAATGATTGCTTTTAATCCTGAACTTTTATCGTGACAAAATACTATTTGCTCATAGTCATATTTTTCTATCGTTTCAAATAACATAATAATCCCCTTTTCAACTTTTATATAATAACTTCATTTCTAATTTTACATGAAATGTTTTATTTATCAAATAAATTGACAAAAAATGATAGCGCTTACAAAAAGTAAAAATTTTTAGAAAATTCAATCTTTATTGATATAAAAGCATTGTAAGCTCTTTCGATACTTTGAAATAAAGAGTATAGTTATTAATTTGTTATTATAATATACTAAATAAGCATTAACGCACTACATATAGAATGAAATTTATCTCGTGATGAATCTGATCTAGAAGTTAAAATTATGGGTATTTTTGCACCAATTATAACAGATGCTACATCGGCGTTCGATAAATATACGAGTGATTTATATAAAATATTGCCACTTTCAATTTGAGGGACGATTAAACCATCAACATTACCTGAAATTTTTGAATCTATTTTTTTAATAATGGATGCTTTTTTATTAATTGCAGCATCAAATGCAATTGGACCTTCTATTTCAAGATCTGGTTCTTCATGATTAAAATAAGATACGACTTCTTTCGCATCAACCGACGACTGCATTTTCGGATTCACATTTTCAATTGCAGAAAGTACCCCTATTTTAGGTGAGTCGATACCAATTTTTTTGAGCGAATAAACTAAATTCGATGTGATTTCAATTTTTTGATCGATATTTGGTGCAATGTTCATCGCAACATCTGATACAGTTAACATCTTGTGATATTCAGGTATATTAAATATCGCGATATGGCTCATTCTATAGTTGGTCTTCAAGTTATATTTATCTTTTAATACTTCTTTTAGCAATTCTGATGTTGAAATTAACCCCTTCATAATTAAGTCAGCTTTTCCGTCTGCTACAGCTTGTACACATTGAGATACTGTATGTTCTTCGTTAAGTGTTTGAATAATTTCTATCCTATTTAATTCTTCATGTGTTAAATTAAATGACCTGATCAACTCATCTTGTGGTCGCTCATCAAACAACATGAACCTAGCTTTTGTATGTTTAATCGCTTTAACAATTGCTTTAATGACACCTTCATCATTAGATTTACATACAGCAATTGTAGCTGATATATTTTGACCGTTTTTTATCATATCTTTAAAAAGCATTTAATCCCCTCCTATTACTATCATAATCAAATTGTACCGTTTATTCCATTTTTTCAATGTTTACTTTTACTCATTATCTCATATATAATATAAGTTATTAATTAATAGGAGTTTTAACTTATGCAAAAGTATATTGCATTACTTATTTTGGTGATACCAGGTATCATTGCAGGACTAGGTATTAAATGGATGAGAGATGCTGTTTTCGGACAACTTGTTCCACAATTACATTTTATTTGGTTACAGTTTTTATTAGGCTTTATATTCTTTGTATTTGGTGTAGTGTTCATTGGGGGTTATATACTACATCGTGAAAAGAAAAATAAACGTGCACAAGAACATTTTATGAAGAAACAAAATGCCAAAAAAAGAGACTAGGATTACGGCACTGCACCCTTACTAAGGGAGCTCAATAAAAACACTATTTTCTAGGCTGCTAATTTCCTATATTCTATAGGGGATAAGCAGCCTAGTTTTTGTTGTATTCTAACTTTATTATAGTTTTCAATGTAATTTTCGACAATATCTATTACAATGGTATTAGAGCTTCTAAGCTCACTGTTTAAGTAGAATGTTTCACACTTTATAGAGGCATGAAAACATTCTATTGGGGCATTATCAGCTGGCGTTCCCTTACGGGACATGCTTCTGGTAATGCCTTTTTCTGTACATAGGGCA